>PUOA01000142.1 GCA_003551925.1 Paracoccaceae bacterium | reverse complement strand
TGTCGATGAACAGCTCGCGCGTGGGAAACGCGATCAGCGACAGCTCGCTCACCGGGACGCCGTCCTGCTTGTCGGGCGGGCGCAGGATGGTGAAATGCACCAGATCCACCGACGGGTCCGAGCGCAGCAGGTTGCGCCAGGTCCGCTGGCCCGCATTGGGCTCGCCCGAGACCAGCAGCACGCTCAGCCGGTCGCGCAGCCCGTTGATCTGCACCACCGCGGCGTTGTTGCGGTCGGTCAGCTCGCCCTCGGACGGGTCGAGCTCGAATTGCAGCACGTTCATGCCGCCGCGCTCGAGCGTGACCTCGATCTCGATCTCCTCGCCCACCGGGAGGCCGGCGCGGCGCGGTTCCTCGCCGTTGATCGAATAGGACAGTTCGGCCACGGGGCCGACGCTGTCGGGGATGGCGCCCTGATCCTCGACCTTCAGCGTCAGCGTCACGGGCTCGCCCAGGATCGCATAGGCGGGCGCGTTGCGCACGATCAGGCGGCGGTCCCAGTCGTCGGCCTCGCCGGTCTTGAGCTGGTGCACGGGCGCGCCGGGCGCCAGCTCGGTGTCGGCGTCGTGGATCTGGCCGTCGGTGATGGTGAACACGCCCGCCAGCCGGTCGCGCGGGATCTCGGACAGCGCCTCGGCCATGACGGTCTTGAGCAGCGTGCCTTCGTTGCGCTCGCCGTCGGGGACGGCGACCACGCGCGCCTCGGTGTTGCCCATCGCGTCGATGCGCGCGCGCAGGTGCTCCAGCGCCTCCTGCGTCTGCGCGCGGCGATCGCCGAGCCGGTTGGACGCGGTCTCGTCCACCACGATCAGCGCGATGTCGCCCAGCGGGTCGCGCTCCTCGATCTGCAGCGAGGGGTTCGCCAGCGCCGCGAGCAGCGCCAGCGCGCCGAAGCCCCGCAACCACCAGCCCGCCAGCCCGCGCCACAGCGCCAGCCCCACCAACGCCGCCGACAGCAGCGCCGCAAGCACCAGCACCACCATCGGCACCAGCGGGTCCAGCAGGATCGATCCGCCTGCAATCATTGGCCAAGCCTTTCCAGAAGCGCGGGCACATGCACCTGATCGGATTTGTAATTGCCGGTCAGAACATGGGTGATCAGATTGATCCCGAAGCGCAGCGCGATCTCGCGCTGGCGCTCGCCATCCGCGCCGCGGCCCACGCGCAGCAGCGGCTGGCCGCGCCGATCCACCGCCCAGGCCGAGGCCCAGTCATGCGACCCGATGATGACCGGCGTCACCCCGTCATTGAGATTGCGAAACGGCATCCCCTCCTCGAACTCGGCATCGGGCGGCGAGGCTTCGACCCAGACATCGCGCCCGGTGAAGCGGCCGGGGAAGTCCTGGATCAGGTAGAAGGTGCGCGTGAGGATGTGATCCTCGGGGACGGGTTCCAGCGGGGGAACATCCAGCGGCCGGGCGATGGCCTGCAACCGCCGCGCGGCGGGGGTGGTGCGCGTGAGCCCGGCAAGCTCGGCGTCGCGGGTGTCGAACATGATCATCCCGCCGCCGCGCAGGTAGCGGTTGAGCCGCTCATACGCCGCGTCCGACGGGACCGGCGTGTCCTCGGTGATGGGCCAGTAGAGGAACGGAAACAGCGTCAGGTCGTCGCGCTCGGGGTCGACGCCGATGGGGTCGTCGGGCTCGATCGAGGTGCGCCGGAACAGCGCCTGCGACAGCCCCCGAAGCCCGGCTTCTGCAATCTCGTCCACGCGCGGGTCGCCGCTGAGCACATGCGCGAGCACCACGTTGCGCGTGGCCTGCAGCGCCAGGCGGTCGTCGCGCTCGGCCTCGGTTTCGGTCGCGGCATCCGCCTCCTGCGCCAGCGCCGGCGCGGCCGGGGCGAGCGCCAGCGCCAGCAGTGCCGCCGCGAGCACCACGCCCGCGCGGCGCAGCGCGCCGCCCGCCCCCGCAAGCCCCAGCCGCCCGGCCAGCCAGAGCGAGGCGAGGATATCTGCCATAAGCGCCACCAGCCCCGCCGTCAGGAACGCGCCCGCAAGGCGGGTTTCCGCTTGCCCCGCGCCGCGTTCGACGGGGATGCGCGCGGGCCAGCTGGTGGCGACGAGCGTGGTGTCGGGCTGGACCACGTTCAGCGCCAGGCTCCCGCCGGGGCGGGTATAGACGCCCGGCGGCAGATCGGCGCTGGTGCGCCCCTCGGCCAGCCGCTCCCCCGCCACACCGGCCATGCGTCCGGCCTCCACCGGGTCGCCGAAGCCATCGAGCAGCGTCTGCGGGGTCCAGGTCGTTCCCTCCAGCGCGGCGGCGTCCATCCCGGCGGGGCGGGTGGAGACCGCCAGCCGCTCCAGCATTTCCACGAACAGCACCGACAGCGGCAGCGTCGACCAGTCGGCATTCGCGGTGGTGTGGACCAGCACCACCTGCCCGTCGCCCGTGAACTTGCGCGTCACCAGCGGCGTGCCATCGGCGAGCGAGGCGATGGTGCGATCGGCAAGCGTCGGGTCGGGCTGGGCGAGCACCTGGCTCGACACCGTGACCTCGGGCGGGATGCGCAGCCCCTCAAACGGCGAGCCCTCGGCGAATTGGCGCAACTCGCGCGGCTCGCCCCAGCTCATGGCGCCGCCGACGGTGCGCCCGCCAAGGCGCAGGCGCACCGGCATCAGCGGGTCTTCCTCGTCGCGGCTGACCTCGCTCGCGGCAAGGCGGGGGCCGGCGAAGCGCAGCAGCATTCCGCCATCGTTCACCCAGTCCTGCACCATCGCCGATTCGACCTCGCCCAGCGCGGCCACGTCGGACAGGATCAGCACATCGGGCGCGGTCAGGAGCAGGTCGTCGATGCTGGGGCTCTCGGTCAGCTCGGCCACCGGCGCCAGCGCCTGCCGCAGATAGAAGAAGGGCGAGACGAGCTGCAGATCCTCGCGCCCGTCGCGGCCCACCAGCATGGCAACCTTGCGCCGTTGCAGCGCGTCGTCGGTCAGCGTCACCGCGCCTGCGCTGCGCTCGCCCGCGATGCGGAAGCGCGTTATCCGGTTGCGCAGTTCGGGTTGCAGCGTCAGTTCCAGCGCGGCCGCGTCGTCGCCTGCCGCGAATTCGGCGGTGCCGCGCGCCAGCTCGCGCTCGACGCCCGAGGGGTCGCGCCCGATGGCGGCGATCTCGACCTCGGTGGCGTCGGTGGCGGGGGGGCTGCGCAGCGCCTCGATCACCAGCGCGCCTTCGGACAGCTCGGCGGGGCGCAGCGCCAGCACGGGGCGGTCGGTTTCGAACACGGTCAGCGGGCCGCGCGCCTCGAACTCGGCCAGCAGCGCCTCGCGGCCGTCGCGCTCCAGCCCGTCCGACAGCCAGTAGGTTTCGACGCTGTCGGGCAGCGCCTGCGCCCATTCCAGCGCGGCGTCGGCATCGGGCGCGTAGGGCGCGGGCGCGATCCCGCCCAGCCGCGCCGCCCAGTCGTCGGCCGCGCGCAAGGGCAGCGCGTCGCCCGAGGGCAGGTCGCTCAGCGCCACCACCGCCACCGGCCGTCCGCTGCGCCCGGCTTCGGTCAGCAGCTCCTCCATCCGCTCGGCCCGGCGCGGCCAATCGCGCGCGCTGGCCCAGCTGGCATCGGTCACGATCAGCAGCGGCCCGGTGCCGTCGCGCGCGGGCTGCGGGTTCAGCACCGGCCCGGCGAACCCGACGATCAGCGCCGCGACCGCCGCGGCGCGCAGCAGCAGCAGCCACCAGGGCGTGCGCTCGGTCTCCTGCTCCTTGTCGGTCAGCCCCAGCAGCAGCGCGACGCCCGGAAAGCGCCGCACCACGGGCGCGGGGGGCAGCGCGCGCAGCAGCCACCACAGCACCGGCAGCGCCAGCAGCGCCAGCAACAGCGCCGGTGTGCCGAACCCGATCGCGCCCAGGCTTGCCATCATCGCGTCTCCCGCGCGGCCAGTGCGTGCCATAGCCACATCAGGGCAACGGACGCGGGCGTGTCGGTGTGATGGCAACTGACCTGCCACCCGGTGAGCCGGCCCAGCGCCTCGAGCCGGTCCTTGCGCGCGGCCAGACGGTCGCGGTAGCGCTCGCGCAGATCGCCCGCGCGCAGGGTTTCGTGGCGCAGCCCGCCCTGCATGCTCTCGAAGATCGCGCGGCCGTCATAGGGGAAGCTTTCCTCGGCGGGGTCGAGCACCTGCACCAGCGCGCCGCGCACGCCGCGATCGGCGGCCGAGGTCAGCGCGGCCTCGACCGGGTCGAGATCGCCGAGGAAATCCGAAAGGAACACCGCGCGCGAATGCGCCGGCGGCAGGCCGCCATCGGGGGCGCCGTAGTCGCGGTCATCGGCGTCGGCGGCGAGCGCCTGCGCCAGCGCGCCCAGCTGCGCCTGCCCGGTGCGCGGCGGCAGCGGCAGTGCCGCAGGGCGCATCAGCCCCACACGTTCGCCCGCGCGGATCAGCAGCACCGCCGCTGCCAGCGCCACCAGCCGCGCGCGGTCGGCCTTGGGCGGGCGGGCGCGGTCGCTCGAAAACTCCATCGCGCGGGCGCTGTCCACCCAGAGCGTGACGGTCTGCGCCGCCTGCCATTCGGTTTCGCGCACGAAATGCGCATCCGAGCGCGCCGAGCGGCGCCAGTCGATCCGGCTCGCGGGGTCGGACGACGTCGCCGCGCGGTATTGCCAGAACTCATCGCCCGGCCCGGACCGGCGCCGGCCATGCCCGCCGGGCAGCACCGAGGCGGCGAGCCGTTCGGCCTCGGCCAGCAGCGGCGGCAAGGGGCCGGCCAGCGCTTCGGCGCCCGAGCGCAGCCGCGTGGCGTCGGGCAGGCCGGGGGCCGCGCTCATGCAGCGGCCTCTTCGATGCGGGTGACGTCGGCGGCGACGCGGTCGATGATCGCGCCCAGATCCTCGCCCCGCGCGCGGGCGGCGAAGCCCAGCGCCATGCGGTGCATCAGCACCGGGCGCGCCATCGCCCAGACATCCTCGGCCGACGGCACGAGCCGCCCCTGCATCACCGCGCGCGCGCGCACGGTCAGCATCAACGCCTGCGCGGCGCGCGGGCCGGGGCCCCAGCTGACGGCGTTGCGCACGGCTTCGTGCGCCTCGGGTTCGCCGGGGCGGCAGGCGCGCACAAGGTCCAGGATCATCTCGACCACGCTGTCGCCCACGGGCATCCGGCGCAACAGCTTCTGCGCGGCGATCAGCGCCTCGGGCGAGAACACGGCATGCGCGGCGCCCTCATCGGCGCCGGTGGTGGCGATCAGGATGTCGCGCTCGGTGTCGCGGTCGGGGTAGACCACATCGACCTGCACCAGAAAGCGGTCCAGCTGCGCCTCGGGGAGCGGATAGGTGCCTTCCTGTTCGATCGGGTTCTGCGTGGCGAGCACGTGGAACGGCGGCTCCAGCGTGTGATGCGTGCCGGCGACGGTGATCTCGCGCTCCTGCATGGCCTGCAGCAGCGCGGCCTGCGTGCGCGGGCTGGCGCGGTTGATCTCGTCCGCCATCAGCAGCTGACAGAACACCGGACCTTCGACGAAGCGGAAGCGGCGCTTGCCGTCATCGTCGATGTCCAGGATTTCGGAGCCCAGAATGTCGGCGGGCATCAGATCCGGGGTGAACTGGATGCGGTTGCCGCTGAGCCCCATCACCGTGGACAGCGTGTCCACCAGCCGGGTCTTGCCCAGCCCCGGCAGCCCGATCAGCAGCGCGTGCCCGCCGCACAGCATCGCGGTGAGCGACAGGTCCACCACCTGCCGCTGGCCGATGAAGCGGCGGTTGATGCTGTCGCGCGCCTGCGCCAGCGTGTCGCCCAGCGCCTCGATCTGCGCGATGAGATCCGCGTCCTGTTCCATGCCGCCGCTCTCCTTGTGATCCGGTTCACCCCGCCTAGGTGTGACAGACGTATGCTAAACCGGCGGAAGGGCAAAAACCATGAGCGGACAAGAGATCGTGACCCCAACGGCCGAGAACATCGCCGCCTCCGCGCAGGCTGCGGCAAAAGATGGCGCTCTGCCGCCGGTGCATCGCTGGAACCCGCCCTTCTGCGGCGATCTGGACATGCGCATCGCGCGCGACGGGACGTGGTTCTATCAGGGCACGCCCATCGGGCGGCCGGCGCTGGTGCGGCTGTTCTCGACCATCCTGCGCAAGGACGCAGAGCGGTATTTCCTCGTCACGCCGGTGGAAAAGGTCGGCATCACGGTCGATGACGCGCCCTTCGTGGCGGTGGATGTCGAGGCGGCGGGCGAGGGGCGCGCCCAGACGCTGCGCTTCGTGACCAATGTGGGCGATGCTGTCACCGCCGGGCCGGAGCACCCGATCCGCGTGGTGCGCGACCCGGATACTGGCGAGCCCGCGCCCTATGTCCTTGTGCGCGCCGCGCTTGAAGCGCTGATCGACCGCAAGAGCTTTTACCGCCTGGTCGAGCTTGGCGTGCATGAGCAGCATGCGGGCGAAAGCTGGTTCGGGCTGTGGTCGGGCGGCGAATTCTTCGCGATCATCCCGTCGCGCGCGTTGCCCTGAGCCGCGCAAGTGCATTGGAGTGTGCTCGGGGGTGTGATTGGGGGGGGGTGTGATTGGGGGGAGGGTGGAATGGTGCCTTACCCCGCAGGGCAAGGCACCTGATCCGAGCAGAAACAACCCTTGCCGGTGTTCAGGCGGCAAGGTGGAGATCGCACCCTGCGACGTTCAAGGGCGCCGGTGCGAAGGTCTGGGATGGGCCGAGCATTTCGGGTCTGCCATCCGTGTTGTTTTCATGGATGGCAGAACTGAGGCGGCCTGCCAAGAAAAAAACACGGATTAAGTGAAAATTTATCGTGTTTGCAGGGGGTTGTGCGGCCTATTGTTTCCACTGAGTGGCCGGTGGCGCCGGTGTTGCCGGGTTTGTTTCCGCTGCCGCCTGCCGCGCGCCGGTCACGATCACCCGTCACAGCCACCCGTCACAGCCACCCGTCACAGCCAGTCGCGCAAGATGGGAATCAGCGGCACGTCGGCGGGCGGCATCGGATAGTCGCGCAGCGCCTCCGGTCGGACCCATTTCAGCGCCTGCCCCTCGCGCGGGGTGGGGGTGCCGTCCCATTTGCGGCACACGAAAAGCGGCATCAGCAGGTGGAACGTCTCGTAGCCGTGGCTGGCGAAGGTCAGCGGCGCGAGGCACGACGCCCAGGTGTCGATGCCCAACTCTTCGTGCAGTTCGCGGATCAGCGCGGCCTCGGGTGTTTCGCCGGGGTCGACCTTGCCGCCGGGGAATTCCCACAGGCCCGCCATGGCCTTGCCTTCGGGGCGGCGGGCCAGCAGCACGCGGCCGTCGGCGTCCACCAGCGCCACGGCGGCGACCAGCACGATGCGCGGCGCCGCGCTCACGAGCGGTAATCGGCGTTGATGTCGATATAGCGATGCGTCAGATCGCAGGTCCAGACCGTCGCCGCGCCCGCGCCCAGCCCCAGATCGACGCCGATCTCCAGATCCTGCCGGCGCATGCAGGCGGCGGCTTCGGCGTCGCTGTAGCCCGGCGCGACGCGGCCGGCTTCGGCCACGGTCAGCGCGCCGAACCGAATCGCCAGCCGATCGCGGTCTGCGCGCGCACCGGATTTGCCCACGGCCATGACGATGCGACCCCAGTTCGGGTCCTCGCCGGCGATGGCGGTCTTGACCAGCGGCGACTCGGCGATGGCGCGGGCGACCCGGTGCGCGTCGGCGTCGTCTGCGGCGCCGGTCACCTGCACCTCGACGAATTTCGTGGCACCCTCGCCGTCGCGGACGATCTGCTGCGCCAGATCGCGCATCACCACCTCGAGCGTGGCGGCGAAGGCGCGGCCCTCGGGGCTGTGCGCGTCGGTGATCTCGGGCGCGCCCGACTGCCCGGTCGCGGCCAGCAGCACCGTGTCCGAGGTCGAGGTGTCGCTGTCCACGCTGATGCGGTTGAAGCTGCGGTCGGTCAGCCGCGCCAGCATCGCTTGCAGCACCGCGCCGTCCACCGCCGCGTCGGTGAAGATGTAGGCCAGCATCGTCGCCATGTCCGGCGCGATCATCCCCGAGCCCTTGGCGATCCCCGCGATCCGCACCGGCGCGCCGGCGATGGTCATCTCGGCGGCCGAGCCCTTGGGGAAGGTGTCGGTGGTCATGATCGCCTGCGCGGCGGTGGCGATACCCTCGGGCGACAGCGCCGCGGCGAGCCCGCCCAGCGCGTCGGTGATGCGGGCGTGGGGCAGGTCTTCGCCGATCACGCCGGTGGAGGAGGTGAACACGCGCTCGGGCGCCACGTCCAGCGCCGTGGCGGCGGCGGTGACGATGGCCTGCACCGCATCGTCGCCCGCCGCGCCGGTGAAGGTGTTGGCGTTGCCGGAATTGACCACGATGGCCGCGCCACCCTCAGGCGCCGCGCCCAGTTTGGCCTGTCCGTCGCGCACCGCCGCCGAGCGGGTGGCCGAGCGCGTGAACACCCCGGCGATGCGCGTGCCGGGGGCGAGCCGCGCCAGCATGACATCGGTCCGGCCCGGATAGCGGACCCCGGCGGCAGCGGCGGCGAAGTCCACCCCGGCGATGACCGGCAGGGGCGGAAACCCGCCCGCAGGCGCCAGCGGCGACACGGTCGCACCCTTGGGCGCCGCCCTGGCGGCGGCCTCCTCGGCGTCCCTGCGCTTGCGCAGTTTCTGCAGTTTGCGCGTCAGCTTGTCGGCCTTGCGCTTGCGGATTTCGTCGTGAAGCTGCTTGGCGGTCTTCTTGCCCACACCTGCCCCCTCCGGCATGACGGCGCGCCCCGAGCCCGGAGCCACCCCAGGAGGGGGCAAGCTAATACGGCGGCGCTCAGTCGTCCAGCAGCCCCGGATCAAGCAGCACCGACGGGTCGATGGCGTCATCCGAGCGCGACACCTCGACCGCGTCCAGCGCGTCGGCGACGGCGGCTTCGGCGACCTCGCGGCGGATCTCCTGGATGATCTGCTCGCGAACGTCCTCGAGCGCGGGGGCGGTGGCGATGCGCGTGTCGTTGAGCTGGATGAGGTGCCAGCCGAACTGCGTCTCCAGCGGGCCGTCGATGGCGCCGACCTCCATTGCGGCCACCGCCTGTTCGAATTCGGCGATCATCATGCCGGGGCCGAACCAGCCCAGATCGCCGCCGCCCTGCGCGGCGCCATCGGTGGAGTGCTCGCGCGCCAGTTCCGCGAAATCGGCGCCCTCGTCGAGCTCGGCGCGCAGCGCCAGCGCTTCTTCCTCGGTGCCGACGATGATGTGCGAGGCGTTGAATTCCGTCATCGGGTCCTCGACCGCCTCGAATTCGGCGACGAAGCTGTCATAAGCGGCGGCGATGCTGTCCTCGGTCACCGCGCCGCGGGTCGCCTGGTCCAGCACCGCGTTCGAGATGATCGAGCGGCGTTGATGTTCGGCGCGCAGGCGGTCACGGGTCGCGATGTCGTCCGCGCCGGTCATCATCAGCGCGGTCTGTTCGACAAGCTGGGTCACGATCGGCTGGAACAGCGTTTCGGGCGGGAGCTGGCGGAACTGTTCGGGCAGCTCGTCGCGCGCGACCAGAACATGGCCGATGGTGATCTCGACATCGCCGACGGTGGCGACGACGGTGTCGGCGCTCACGCCATCATCGGCGAGCGCCGGGACGGCCAGCGCGGCAGTGAGGATCGCGGCAGGCGCGCCGGCACGCGCCAGCTTGAAAAGATGTCGGGACATGAGTGCTCCTTTGCGGTTTTGCGGTGCGCGCCGGGCGCGCGGATCTGATCGACCGTTCGCCGGGCGGGCGATCTTGATTGGACGCGCGCCAAGCGCGCGACATTGACACGGATCGGGGCGCCCATTAAATCGCTGGCGATTACGCGATGCGCGGGGCCGCCCGGCTCAGCCGTGGTTCTATGGAGGGGCGCGCGCACGGGCAACCCCGGTATCCGCACGAAGGCTTGAATGGCAGCCCCGACCGGGGCGCGCCGGCGCAGGCATCCCCACAGCCGGGGCGGCGACAAGGCACCGAGACCGAACGCGAGCACAGGAAGCGGAGACAAGATGCTGGGATTTGGGACGCTGACACGCAAGGTCTTCGGGAGCGCGAATGACCGCACGATCAAGAAGGCCCGCCCGCTTGTCGACGCCATCAACGCGCTCGAGGAAGAGTTCTCCGCGCTTTCCGACGAGGGGCTGGCCGCCAGGACCGAAGAGCTGAAGGCCCGCGTGGCCGGCGGCGCCGAGCTGGATGACGTGCTGGTCGAAGCCTTCGCCAATTGCCGCGAGGCCGCGCGCCGCGCGTTGGGCCTGCGCGCCTTCGACGTGCAGCTTCTGGGCGGGATCTTCCTGCACCGCGGCAACATCGCCGAGATGAAGACCGGCGAGGGCAAGACGCTGGTCGCGACCTTTCCGGCCTATCTCAACGCACTGACCGGCAAGGGCGTGCACATCGTCACCGTCAACGACTACCTCGCCAGGCGCGACGCGGGCTGGATGGGCAAGGTCTATGCGCGGCTCGGGATGACCACAGGCGTGGTCTACCCCCAGCAGCCCGAGGACGAGAAACGCGACGCCTACGCCGCCGACATCACCTACGCCACCAACAACGAACTCGGCTTCGACTACCTGCGCGACAACATGCGCTCGGAGCTTGACCAGATGTTCCAGCGCGGCCACTTTTTCGCGATCGTGGACGAGGTGGATTCGATCCTGATCGACGAGGCGCGCACGCCGCTGATCATCTCGGGGCCGTCGCAGGACCGTTCGGACCTGTACCTGGCGGTGGACAAGCTGATCCCGCTGCTGAGCGAGGAACACTACACCATCGACGAGAAGCTGCGCAGCACCTCGCTGACCGATGCCGGCAACGAGTTCATCGAGGAGCGCGCCCGCGAGGCCGGGCTGCTGAGCGAGGAGCAGTCGCTCTATGACCCCGAATCCACATCGCTGGTGCACCACGTCAATCAGGGCCTGCGCGCGCACAAGCTGTTCCACAAGGACCAGAACTATATCGTCCGCGACAACAAGATCGTGCTGATCGACGAATTCACCGGCCGCATGATGGCCGGGCGGCGCCTGTCCGAGGGGCTGCACCAGGCGATCGAAGCCAAGGAAGGCTGCGATATCCAGCCCGAGAACGTGACGATGGCGTCGGTGACGTTCCAGAACTATTTCCGGATGTATGACAAGCTCGCGGGGATGACCGGCACCGCGTCGACCGAGGCCGAGGAATTCAAGGAAATCTACAATCTCGGCGTGGTCGAGATCCCCACCAACCTGCCCATCGCGCGCGCAGACGAGGACGATCAGGTCTATCGCAGCACCTCCGAAAAGCTCGCCGGCGTGATCGAGGAAATCCGCGAGGCGCACGCCAAGGGCCAGCCGATCCTTGTCGGCACCACCTCGATCGAGAAGTCCGAGGAATTGTCGGCGCTGCTGAAGAGCGAAGGCATCCCGCACAACGTGCTGAACGCGCGCCAGCACGAGCAGGAAGCGCAGATCGTCGCCGATGCCGGGCGGGTCGGCGCGGTGACCATCGCCACCAACATGGCCGGGCGCGGCACCGACATCCAGCTTGGCGGCAACGTGGAAATGCGCGTGCTGCAGGCGCTGACCGCCGACCCCGATGCCGACCCCGCCGAGACCCGCGCGCGGATCGAGGCCGAGGTCGCCGACGAGAAGAAGAAGGTGATCGAGGCCGGGGGGCTGTTCGTGCTCGCCACCGAGCGCCATGAGAGCCGGCGGATCGACAACCAGCTGCGTGGCCGTTCGGGCCGGCAGGGCGATCCGGGGCGGTCGGTGTTCTTCCTGTCGCTCGAGGATGACCTGATGCGCATCTTCGGCTCCGAGCGGCTGGACAAGGTGCTGTCCTCGCTCGGCATGAAGGAAGGCGAGGCGATCGTGCACCCCTGGGTGAACAAGTCGCTGGAAAAGGCGCAGGCCAAGGTCGAGGCGCGCAACTTCGACATCCGCAAGACGCTGCTCAAGTTCGACGACGTGATGAATGACCAGCGCCGCGTGGTGTTCACCCAGCGGCTGGAGATCATGCAGGCCGACGACCTGTCGGACGTGATTTCGGACATGCGCCACCAGATCGTCGACGACCTGGTGGACCGCACCATGCCGCAAGGCAGCTACGCCGAGCAGTGGGAGCCCGAGGAGCTGCAGCGCGAGGCGCTCGACAAGCTGGGCATCGACATTCCGGCCGTGGCGTGGGCCGAGGAGGATGGTGTCGATCAGGAGGTGATGCGCGAGCGCATGTACGAGGCCGCGGACCAGCTGATCGCCCAGAAGACCGAAGCCTTCGGCCCCGAGCAGATGCGCGGCATCGAAAAGCAACTGCTGCTGCAGGCGATCGACACCAAGTGGCGCGAGCATCTGCTGACGCTCGACCACCTGCGCACAGCGGTGAATTTCCGCGGCTACGCCCAGCGCGACCCGCTCAACGAATACAAGTCCGAAGCCTTCATCCTGTTCGAATCGATGCTCAATTCGCTGCGCGAGGATGTGTCGAAGCAGATTTCGCGGATCCGGCCGCTGACGAAGGACGAGCAGGACGAAATGCTGAAGAAGCTGCAGCTTCAGCAGCAGGCCATGCAGGTCGCCGCCGAGAACGACGGCGAGCGTCCCACGCCGCTGGTCGAGGGCTTCGACGAGATGGACCCTGCCACCTGGGGCAACCCGGGGCGCAACGACCCCTGCCCGTGCGGATCGGGCAAGAAGTTCAAGCACTGCCACGGGAAACTGGTCTGACGGCACGGCGCTGACCGCATTTTGCCCTTCGGTTGCCGCATTCCCCGGCGACAACACGGGCGCTGTCAGATGCGGAGAATGCCATGTTGCCGGTCAAGCCTCTCAAATTCGTTGCCATCGCGGTGGTCGGCGCGCTGGGGTCGGCGCTCGTGATGCAGAGCTTGCAAACCGACCCGGCTGCCGATGGCATCGCGCAGGGACCCGAGCCGATGCGCCCCGCCCATGCCGAGGGGGACGAGCTTGTCAGCGGTGCGCTGGTCGCCCCGCAGCGCCGTCCTGCGGCGACGCCCGAGCCCGACCTGTTCGCCACCACGCTGGACCTGGCCGACCCTTCGGCCGACGCCGATGCCCCGCTGCTGCGGTTCGACGCCGCGCCGATGCGCAGCGACGCCGAGGCCTGCGCCCAAACGCTCACCCTGTCGCCGGGGCCCGCCGCGACGGTCGAGCTGTCGCTCGCATCCGAATGCCATTCCGGCGCGCCCGTTCGCATCACCCATGACGCGCTGAGCTTCAGCGAGCGGCTGGACGATCACGGCGTGCTCGAGATGTCCTTCCCGGCGCTTGCCGCAGACGCGCGCGTCACCGTGACGCTGCCCACCGGCGAGACGCTGCGCGCCGATGCCCGCATCACGGATATCGCCGATCATGCCCGCACTGCGCTGGTCTGGGAGGGGGCCGAAGCCTTCGCGTTGCACGCCTATCACGACGGCGCGGCGCATGGCGACCCTGCGCACCGCCACGCCGACGCGCCGTTTGACGCCAGCACGCCGGGCGCCTTCATTGTCGCGCTGGGCGATCCGGCGCTCGACGGCGCCGCGCGCGCCGAGGTGCATTCGCACCCGCGCGACACCGCGCAGCCGGTGCGCTTCGCGATCGAGGCGCGCCAGACCCCCGACAGCTGCGGGCGCGAACTCGCCGCGCGGGTGGTGATCGACGACGGCGCCTCGGGTCGCCGGGTCGAGGATCTGTCGGTGCAGATGCAGGGCTGTGACGCCCCCCGCGGCGCCTTCGCGCTGATGCCCGTTCCGCAAGCGGCGCGGGTTGCCTCCAGCGACTGAGCCCGCTCAGCCGCGCCCGCTCAGCCGCGCCCGCGCGTGTCGCGCCAGGCGCGAAAGCCAAGCACCCGGTAGTCGATTTCATAGGCCGCGCGGCCCGCGGCCTCGATCTGCGAATCGCAGATCGCGTCGAGCGAAAAGCGCCGCTCGGGCCGCGGCGGGCGATAATCCGGCGGGTCCATCTTCAGCTCGGCCGCGAGCGCCGCAAGCCCCTGGCCCAGGTCTGGCTCGCGCAGCAGCCGGTCAGGCATGCAGTCATCGAAGCTCCGCGCCAGCACGCGCGACTGGGCATCCCAGTCGGGTCTGACGGGAAGCCCCGTCTGCCCCGCCAGATTGGCCCGCACGAACTCCAGAAACGCCAGAAACCCCTGCCGGTGCAGCACCAGCGAATACTCGGCATCGACCCGCGCGGGGCGGGGCAGCCGGACGCCGTGGATGCGCTCCAGATAGCCGCGCACGCCGCTGCGGGTCCCGCGAACCACCTGATCCAGATAGACCTGATGCGCGCGCAGCAGCGGATGGCGCAGCACCGCGAAGCACCGCCGGTCGGGGTGGGCGGCCAGCCAGCGCCGAAGCTCCGGGATCGACAGCGGCGCGCCAAGATCCCGCGCGCGCGCCCCGTCCAGTGCCGCGAGCCAGTCCAGCACCGCCGCGTCCGGCCCGCCGATGCCGGGCAGATACAGCACCGGCGCGCGCAGCGCGGGCCGCGCACCGCTGGGCGCGGTGTCGCGCTGCACCGCCAACCCCGGCATGCGGGTCAGATCGAACCGGTCAAGCCGGGCGATCCCCTCGGCCAGCGCCTCGGGGTTCAGCAGCTTGTCGGCCGGGGGCGCGGGGTTCTGCGGCTTGATGCGGGCGGCGGGCGGCACGTCGGGGACCGGCACCCCCAGCCAGCGCGCAAGCCCGGCGATCACCGCGTCCTCGTTCAGGTCGTCGTAGCCGATGTGGAACGCCGACTGCCCGCTGATCTGGAGCGCGCGCTGCACGCGGGTCTGGAAGCCTTGCAGCGTGCGGACGTGGTCCTCGAACGCCACCGGGTCGAATCGGACCTTGGCGCTGCGCTGGTGGCGCACATCGCCCAGCCGCCACTGGCCGGTCTCGGCCGCGATCAGCCGCGAGATGTAGCTGTCAAGCGGGTTGCGCGTCAGGATGATCTTGGCGCAGCGCGGATCGGGCAGCACCGCGTCCAGCGCGCGGGGATCGTGGTCGTGGAAGAAGCGGAAACCGCCCAGCCCCGGCGCGGCGCGCAGCGCGGCGAGCAGCCCCAGCGGATCAGCCTCGCGCCGCGCCAGATCGAAGCCCAGATGCGCCTCGCGGCTGGGCGCGCCGACGAAGCGCGGGTTGAACAACTCTCCCGCGCAGGTCACGCCGTCCAGCCCGTTCAGCCGCTCCTCGAGCAGGTTGGAGCCGGTGCGCATCTCGGCCAGCATCACGAACGAGTCGAAGCGTTGGGTCATGGGGCGGGCCTGCGTTCGCTGATCGGGTAATCGCCCAGCAGCACCAGCGGCAGCCCGTCGTCGCGCATCCGGGCAAGGAAGGCGCCGAAGCCGCCAAGCGGGCGCAGCGGCGGCGCTGCGGGGGGGGTGGCGGCGAGCGCGGGTGCGATCTCGGCCAGGATCGCGGCCAGATGCGCGTCGGGGTCCTCGAGGAACTCGGCCAGCGTCCAGATCCGCACCCGCGCGCGGGTCTGCTCGCTGCGCAGCAGGTCCAGAAACGCGGCCTCGCGCTTTTGCAGCCAGGCAAGGTGCCCGCGCAGATCGTCGGTGGTGTAGTCGCCGCGAAACAGCGGCAGCGCCCAGGCGCCGGTTATGACCGAGATCTGCGCGTTCGGGTCGCGCGCGAGCATGTGGTTCAGATCGGGGTGCTGCGCGCAGCCGGGGCCATATTGAAACCCCTGCCGCTCGCCGCGCGTGGACCAGATCAGGTTGCTCAGGAACATGCGCGGGTTGTAGTCGCGCAGCGCCGCGCTGTCGCTCAGCGCTCCGGTCCAGACCTGCGCATCGCCGGCGAACCGCACGCGATCGGGGTGGAACAGCCGCCCATGCACGCGCAGCGCGGCGGTGTCGGAAAGCCAGCGCTCGAAGCCGTCGAAGACCTCGGCGAAGCCGCTGAACACCGAATAGGGGGCCGCGGTGACGGCGCGCGCGGCGTCATTGGCCGGAAACCGGCTTTGCATGTAGAGTCCCGCGCGGCCCGTGGCGCGCTGCAGGTTGGCGCGGTCGAAATGGCGGTGAATGCGCTCGGGCTGCGGCTCGACCGGCGTGCCGCGGGCGGGCTGGTCGGACAGGAAGTAGGCGTAAAGCTTGCCCGCGCGCGGCCAGACCTTGCGCGCCAGAAAGCAGTCCGACCGGCGCAGAAGCTCCAGGTGATCGTCGTAGAACACATGCGGGCGACCGTTGCGGTCGAACTTGACCAGCGTCAGGGGACGGCTCTCCAGCCGCCGCGCGTGCAGCCGCGCGAGCGTCTGGAAGTAGGATTCGTCGGGGATCCAGACCTGGCGAAAGTAGCGCTCGTAGCGCCGCCGCTTGGGGTCGGTGAGGATCGCGCGCAGCGTGGTCGCGGTCAGGCACCACCACTGCGTGCCCAGATGCGGGCGCACCGGGCGCGGGATCTCGCGCGCGATGCCAAGCGCGCGCTGCAGGTCCACAAAGCGGTCGAACAGCCAGCGGCGGCGCTTCCAGGCGAACGGGAACCACAGGGTGAAGCGCTCGTCCGACAGCCCGCCCGCGGTCCAGGTGACATCGCCCACGGCGACCGATTCGATGAAGTCGGTGTCGGGGCGGGCATCAAGCCAGGCGAGCATTTCGGCCGCCGGGCGCAGCGGCAGGCACGACCCCGAGATCAGGCAGACATGGCGAAGGTCGGGGAACTCGGCCAGCAGCCGCTGAGCGGCGGTCTGGGTGGCGTCGATCAGCGACCAGGTGCCCCATTCGCAGCGCCGCCGCGGCGCAAGGCGCAGATGCGGGTGCTCGGCCATCGCGGCGCGCAGCGGCTCCAGCGCGGCGTCGGGGACGGTGCGGTCGACATGGATCATCACCGGGCAGCCGGCCTCGGCCCAGAAGCGCGCGACCTGCGCGGCGCGGTCGAGCGCGGTGTGGCACAGCATCACGAAGCCCAGCGGCGCAAGCTCGGTCATGCCCAGTCCCCCTTGGACATGAGCCCGAGGATCTCGAGCTGGCGCCAGTTGATGTATTCGGTCGAGTGCGGGCACCACAGATCGGGCGATGCGTCGAGCCCGCGGCCATAGGCGTCGTATTCGCGCCCGCCGCCGTAGTGCTCGCGGCGCTGGCGCTCCTCGGCGGCCTTGTCGGTGATCATGTCCAGGAACTTGGCGTGCAGCAGCACGCCCGAGGCCAGCTCGCCCCCGGCGCGGTCATAGACCAGGTTCAGCCCGCGCGGCAGCAGCGTGTGGGTGGAGCTGACATAGGCGTGGCTCCGCGTCCAGCGCACCAGCGGGGTCTTGTTGAGCGCCGGCGCGCGGCCGGGCGCGTCGGCGAAGAAGGCGCGTGCGCGCACCCCGCCCTGGATCCACAGGTTGCGATAGCGCGGGTTGCGGCTGAGCGTATAGTTCCCGGCATCGAACCAGCGCGCGATCTCGAACGGGTCCTGCCCTTCGCGGTAGCGCTGCGCGTCGATGGGGCCCTTTGGATACATGTCCAGCAGCATCGCGCCGAACGAACGGCGCCCGGAATCGTCCAGCCAGCCGGTCAGCGCCTCGAGCGGGCGGGTGTCGCAGAACGGGTAGACGAGGAATTCGTCCACATCGACCACCAGCGTCCAGTGCCCCGCGCCGTAACGCCATTGCAGGTGGTTGAGCCAGTCCACCCCGTAGCGCGACCGGCGGTAGCTGGCGGTCGTGGTCCAAAGCGACACATCGGGCTGCTCGGCGAGCCACTCGGCCGAGCCGTCGGTGGAGCCGTTATCGACCATCAGGAATTGCCCGACCCCGAGGCGGCGATAATAGTTCAGAAAATAGGGCAGGCGCGGGCGTTCGTTGCGCAGCGTGGTGAAGGCGAGGATCATGCCGGGCCGGATCGCGCGGGTGCGGTCAGCGCGGCGCGTCAGCTCAAGGCTGCGGCGCAGCGCGCGCGCCAGCCGCATCTGGCGCTCGGCGCGCAGTCGCAACCTGGTGCCCAGTCCCACCTGTCCTGTCTCTGTCCTGTCCCGGCGCTTTCGTGGCGCCTTGATCTCTTTTGTGCCGGATTTCCCCACCCGGTGCAACGTGCGGCTTGCGGTGATCCAGCGGCGCGCGCGTGCCGCGCGCAAGACATGAGCAAGGCCGCGCCTGGCCGGCGCGACGCTCAGTCCCGGCGGCCCTCGATGTGCTTGCGCAGGCGCGAGGGGCCGGGTTTGCGCTTGTCCTTGTAGGGGTTGCGGTCGGCCTGCGAGCGCAGGAACACCCGGATCGGCGTGCCGGGCATGTCGAAATGTCCGCGCAGCCCGCCCACCAGATAGCGCGTGTAGCTGCGCGGCAGGTCGTCGGGGTTCGAGCACATGATGACGAAGCCCGGCGGGCGCGTCTTGGCCTGCGTGATGTAGCGCAGCTTGATCCGCCGCCCGCCGGGTGCGGGGGGCGGGTGCGCGGCGGTCATCTCGGCGAGCCACGCGTTGAGCTTCGCGGTGGTGACGCGGCGGTTCCAGACGTCATGCGCGCGCAGGATCGCGCCGTGCAGCCGGTCCAGCCCCTTGCCGGTGCGCGCCGAGAGCGTGACCAGCGGCGCGCCCTTGAGCTGCGGCAGCGCGGTTTCGAACCGCTGGAGCAACTCGCGCAGGCGGGCCTGTTTTTCGGGCTCCAGATCCCATTTGTTGACCGCGACCACCACCGCGCGGCCCTCGGTTTCGGCCAGATCGGCGATGCGCAGGTCCTGGGTCTCGAACGGGATTTCGGCGTCGAGCAGCACCACCACCACCTCGGCGAAGCGCACGGCGCGCAGCCCGTCGGCGACCGACAGCTTTTCGAGCTTGTCCTGCACGCGCGCCTTCTTGCGCATTCCGGCGGTGTCGAAGATGCGCATCGGCGTGCCGCGCCAGTCGGTGCGGATCGAGATCGCGTCGCGGGTGATCCCGGCCTCGGGCCCTGTGAGCAGGCGCTCCTGCCCGAGGATCGCGTTGACCAGCGTCGATTTGCCCGCGTTGGGCCGGCCGATGACCGCCACCTGCAGCGGGCGCTCGGGCGTGGGCGTGTGGTCGGGCAGGGGGGTGGCGTCGTCCTCGGGGAGGTCGATGTCGGTGGCGGGCGCGGTCTCGGCCTCACGCGCGGTAAAGCCTTCGGCGAGCGGGCGCAGGCGGTGGTAGAGTTCATCCATGCCGCCGCCGTGTTCGGCCGACAGCGCGATGGGCTCGCCCAGCCCCAGCGACCAGCCGTCGATCACGCCGCCCTCGGCCGCGGCACCTTCGGCCTTGTTGGCGGCCAGGATCACCTGCGCGGCGCGCTTGCGCAGGATCTCGGCGAAGATCTCGTCGGCGGGGGTGACGCCGGTGCGCGCGTCGATCACGAACAGGCAGATATCGGCGCTGTCCACGGCGCGCTCGGTCAGCTTGCGCATCCGGCCCGGCAGGCTGTCATCCTCGGCCAGTTCCAGCCCGGCGCTGTCGATCACCGAAAACCGCAGATCGCCCAGCTTCGCCGCGCCCTCGCGCAAATCGCGCGTGACGCCGGGGCGGTCATCGACCAGCGCCAGCCGCTTGCCGACCAGCCGGTTGAACAGCGTCGACTTGCCCACATTGGGGCGGCCGACAATGGCAAGGGTGAAGCTCATGGCGCGGGTCTCCGGGCGCGGGGTGCGGCCCGCGCTGTAGCCGGTCGCGCGCGGCTTGGCAACGCTGCCGGGTCAGCGGAAGGCGTGCAGCACCCCGTCGCGCCCCACGACAAACAGCGTGTTGTCCACCGCGATCGGGCTGACGGCGGCGCCGCGCGGGATGTCGACGCTGGCCAGATGCTCGCCCGAGACCGGATCGAAGCTGCGCAGGTTGCCGTCGTTCGAGGCGACCAGCAGCCGCCCCCCGGCCAGGATCGGACCGTAATGGCCGAAGATCTCGGCCCGCCGACGCTCGCGGGTTTCGGTGAAGAGCGGCAGGTCCTGCGCCCAGACCAGATCACCCGAGGTGGCATCAAGCCGGATCAGCCGGTTGCGGTCCGACAGCATGAACAGATCGCCCCCCACCGGCCAGACGGGGCCATAGGCGGCCTCGTCGGCGGTCCAGCGGATGGTGCCGTCGCGGCGATCGAGCGCCATCATGCGGCCCGACTGGTTGCCGATGTAGATCACGTCATCCACCACCACCGGATCGCCGGTGATGTCGGTCAGGCCGGCATAGGCCATGCCCTGCCGCTGCCCGGCGATCACGCGGCGCCAGACTTCCATCCCGGTGTCGCGCCGCGCGGCGACCAGCTCGCCCGAGGGCATGGGGAACAGCACCAGGTCGCCTGCGATGGCCGGCGCCGCGCCGCCCACCATCGACGCCCCCGAGGGCGTGCCGGGCAGTTGCCAGTCCACCGTGCCGTCGGCGGTGTCGATCACCCATGCCGAGCTGTCCGAGGCGACCACGAATACCCGATCGCCCACCACCGTGGGCGCCGCGCTCACCGCCGCGTCGAAGCGCTTCGACCAGCGGGTTTCGCCGCTGGCGGCATCCAGCGCGTGCAGCCGCCCATAGGCCGACGTCACGTAGAGCACGCCATCGGCCAGCGCCAGCCCGCCCCCGGCGGCGCCGTCGCCGCGCGTGCCGGCAGGCGTCAGATCGCGCTGCCACACCGTCTGCCCCTGCGACGAGGTCGCGGTGACCGTGGCGCGGCTGTCGAGCGTGAAGACGCGGCCGTCGGCCGCCACGGGCTCGGCGGTGATGCGGTGGCGGCGATCCTCGGCCGTGCCGATGGGGGCCGACCACGCCAGCTGCAGCGACGTGCCGAGCGCGGGGTGGCTGATGCGGTGACTGGGCGTCCCGAGGCGGTGCGTCCATTCGGAATGCGCGCGCTGCGCGGGCAGGCTCACCGGCTCGGAGCGGTTTTCGGGGACTTCGCCGGCGTCCTCGGCGAACGGGGCGCGCAGCGGGAAGCGCTCGCCTTCCAGGATGAATTCGCGGTCGCAGGCAGCGAGCACGACGCCGACGGCCGCGATCATGGCAATTCTGAAGACACCCACCGAAACTGCTCCTGTCCCTGCTGCCGTCGCTGCGCGCACTCGTGCGGACGTGCCGCTTGCACCGCTTGTGCCACGGCACGCCGGACAGGGCAAGCACGCAACCCCGTCGCGGGCTGGATCAGTCCGCGGCTTCGGGGTCGCCGCCAAGCGCCAGGATGGTCTGCCGGGCCCGCTGCTGCATGGCGCCGGTCAGTTCCGGCTCGTCCAGCAGATCGCGCAGGATCGTTTGTGCGGCATCGGGCTCGCCCTGCTCCAGCCGCAGCAGCGCCGTCTGTTCGAGCGCCAGCGGGCGGAACGGCTGGCCGGGCTGCGCAAGCCCGCCGAGCACCAGCTCGCGCTCGTCCTCGGGGATGTCGGCGCCGCCGATGATGATCCGCTTCAGCGCGGCAAGCTGGCGATAGGCATCGCTCAGGTTGCCATCGTCGGCGGCATGTTCGAGCGCGGCCAGCGCCGCGTCGCGATCGTCATGCTGCGCCTCGGCCGCGATCAGCAGGTTGAGCATCCCGCGCTGGGCGCCATCGGCCTCGATCGCGCGCAGTTCGGAGCGACGCGTCGCGTCGTCCGGGGCCTCGAGGGCGGCGAGGATGGCGTCCCCGAAACGCTCGGCGCGGGCCTGTTCGCTGGCGCGCTGCCATTCGAACCATGCCGCCCCGCCCACGATCAGCACAACGGCGAGCGCAGCAAGCCAGCCGTATTTGCGCATCAATCGGGTGACCTTGTCGCGGCGCAGCTCTTCGCTGACCTCGTTGATGAAGCTGTCGGGGTTGCTCACGTGTCGCCTCCGGGGTTGCCGTGGCGTGATAGCGCGAAGGGCCGGGCATTGCAAAGCCTCCCTGACAACGGCGTGAGGCCGCAGATCGGGCGCAGATCGGGCGCGATTCCGGCGTTGTGCTGCTGCGCAGAAAAAACTAATCTGAACCGTGCGGTTCAGCGTATCTGTCGCAAAGGCTGATCCGCCTCCCGGCACCTGCGGCGCGCCAGCTTGACCTTGTGAGGCATGACAATGCGATTTCTCTCGATCCTGGCGGCCTTGTCCATCATGGGCTTCCTGTATCTGTTCGTGATGGAGCGCGAGGCATTGCTGGCGCTGGCTTCGGGGCCCGTGTCCGAGGATGAGCAGGCGGCCATCGACGACGCGGTCGACGACGCCACCGGCGAGGAAGATGTCGCCCGCATGCGCGTCGTCGCGCAACGCTCGGTGGCGGCGCCGGTGGAAACCGCGGTGGTGCTGCGCGGGCGGACCGAAGCCGCGCGGCGGGTGGATGTGCGCAGCGAGACCTCGGGGCTGGTGGCGTCCGAGCCGCTGCGCCGGGGCGCCGAGGTGTCGGCGGGCGACGCGCTGTGCGAGCTGTCGGCAGGAGTTCGCCAGGCCGCGCTGGCCGAAGCGCGCGCCGCGCTCGCCGAGGCCGAGATCAACTACAACGCCGCGTCGCGCCTGTCCGAGGACGGCTTCGCCAGCCAGACCCGTCTGGCCTCGGCCCGCGCGGCGCTGCAATCGGCCGAAGCCGCCGAGGATCGCGCGGTCGAGGAACTCGCGCGGCTGGTCATGCACGCGCCGTTCGACGGCGTGCTCGAGGAGGACACTGCCGAACTGGGCGAACTGCTGCAGCCGGGTGCGCTGTGTGCGACGCTGGTCAAGCTGGACCCGATCCGGCTGGTGGGCTTCGTCTCGGAAGCGCAGGTCGACCGGATCGAGCGCGGCGCGCTGGCCGGCGGGCGGCTGGGCTCGGGGCGCGATGTGATGGGCGAGGTGACCTTCATCGCCCGCGCCGCCGACCCAGAAACGCGCACCTTCCGGGTCGAGGTCACGGTCGACAACGAAGACACCTCCATCCGCGAGGGCCAGAGCGCCGAGATGCTGATCCAGGCGCGCGGCGAAGAGGGGCATCTGCTGCCAGGCTCGGCGCTGACGCTGAACGACGAGGGCGTGCTGGGTGTGCGCACGCTCGACGATGACGACCGCGTGGGCTTCGCCGAGGTTTCGGTGATGCGCGACACGCGCGACGGCATCTGGGTGCGCGGCCTGCCCGATGCGGTGTCGGTGATCGTCGTCGGGCAGGAATTCGTCCGCGAGGGAACGCGCGTCGCGGTCACGTGGCGCGACGACCCACCCGAGGCCGAAGCCGCCGAGGACGGCTTTTCCTTTGACGACATCGACATCGACGACGCGCTCGAGGCCGAGGAGCTTGATGCCGAGACCGTCCCGGAGACGCCGCAATGAAGGGCATCATCGATTGGGCCGCGTCGCATACGCGGATGGTGCTGGCGCTGTTCGTGATGACGCTGGCCGCCGGGATTCTGGCCTATACCGGCCTGCCCAAGGAAGGCGACCCGGATATCGAGATCCCCGCCGTCATCATCACCGTGCCGTTCCCCGGAATCTCGGCCGCCGATGGCGAGACGCTGCTGGTGCGCCCGATGGAAAGCGAGCTGTCGGACCTCGACGGGCTGGACCGGATGAGCGCGTTCTCGGCCGAAGGCTTCGCCGGCATGGTGCTGGAGTTCGAATTCGGCTGGGACAAGACCGCCACGCTCGCCGATGTGCGCGACGCCATGAACCGCGCCGAGGCGGATTTCCCCTCGGGTGCCGAGAATTACAGCATCTCGGAATTCAACTTCTCGCAGTTTCCGATCATCATCGCCGCCGTGTCGGGCGATGTGCCCGAACGCACCCTGATCGCCGCCGCGCGCGACCTGCAGCGCCGGATCGAGGCGATCGAGGCCGTGCTGGAGGTCGAGGTCGCCGGCGACCGCGACGAGATGGTCGAAGTGCTGATCGACCCGCTGCCGCTGGAGGCCTACAACGTCACCGCCGACGAGCTGATCAACGTCATCACGCGCAACAACCAGCTTGTCGCCGCCGGCGACGTGGAGACCGACGCGGGGGCCTTCGGCGTGTCGGTGCCCGGCACCTTCGACACGGTCGAGGATGTCTATGCCCTGCCGATCAAGGTAAATGGCGACAGTGTCGTGCGGCTGGGCGATCTGGCCGAGATCCGCCTGACCTTCCAGGACCGCGAAGGCACGGCGCGCTTCAACGGCGAGGACAACATCGCGCTCCAGGTGGTGATGCGCGGCGGCTTCAACCTGATCGACACGGCCGCCGAGGTCCGCGCGGCGATCGAGGCCGAGCGCGCCGGCTGGTCCGACGAGCTGCGCGCGGCGGTGAACGTGACCCCCGCGCTGGATCGTTCGTTCCAGGTCGACGAGATGGTGCAGCAGCTCGAAGGCTCGGTGATGACCGCGATCGCGCTGGTGATGATCGTGGTGCTGGCCGCGCTGGGCACGCGTTCGGCGCTGCTGGTGGGGCTGGCGATCCCGACCTCGTTCATGCTGTGCTTCATCCTGTTGGGCGTGATGGGGGTGACGATCTCGAACATCGTGATGTTCGGGCTGATCCTGGCGGTGGGGGTGCTGGTCGACGGCGCGGTGGTGGTCACCGAATACGCCGACAAGCGCCTGGCCGAGGGCGACGGCCCGATGCAGGCCTACACCGCCGCCGCCAAGCGCATGTTCTGGCCGATCATCGCGTCGACCGCGACCACGCTGAGCGCGTTCCTGCCGATGCTGTTCTGGCCCGGCGTGGCGGGCGAATTCATGGGAATGCTGCCGGTCACGCTGATCTTCGTGCTCACGGCGTCGCTGATCGTGACGATGGTGTTCCTGCCGGTGCTGGGCGGGGTGACGGGCCGGATGGCGCGCGCGCTGGACCGCGGCGGGGCGCTGCTGCGCCGGTTGCCGTGGCTCTTGCGGTTGCCGTTCCTCGCGCTCACGCTGGGCGGGCTCTATGCCGGGATCATGCTGCTGCTGAACCCTGCCTGGGCCACCGGCGCGCCGCTGCTTCCGGTCGACGGCGTTGCGGCGCTGATCCCCGGGGCGGTGCTGTTCACGCTGGCGGCGATAGCGAATGCGGTGGTGGTCAAGGCGGTGTTCCGCCCGCGCACGCCCACGCGCATCCGCGCCGGCCACCGCCGCCGCCCCTTCGGCCATTTCATCAAGCTGATCGTTGGCAACCCGGTGATGCCGGTGGTCACCGTCATCGCGGTGGCGGCCTTCGTGCTGGCCGTCTTCCAGTATTACGGCGAGAACAACCGCGGCGTCGAATTCTTCGTCGACACCGAGGCGGAACAGGGCGTGATCTACGTCCGCGCGCGCGGCAACCTGTCGCTGAGCGAGAAGGACGCGCTGGTCCGGCAGGTCGAGGAGATCGCGCTTGCCGAACCCGCCATGGCCGCGGTCTTCGCCTTCGCAGGCGATGGCGGGCTGGACACCAACACCGGCGCCAGCGGCCCGCCGCGCGACACCATCGGCCAGATCCAGTTCGAGTTCACGCATTGGAGCGAGCGGCTGGGCGATCCCGAGATGCGCGGGCAGGCGATCATCGACCGGCTGCAGGCGCAGTTCGACCAGGTGCCGGGCATCCGCTCGGAGTTCCTGATCTCGACCGGTGGCCCGGCAGGCGAAAAGCCCGTGCATCTGCGCCTGACGGGCGATGATTTCGAGACGCTGGAAGAGGCGGTGGAGATCGTGCTTGCCCGCTTCGAACAGACCGAAGGGCTGATCGACCTCGAGGACAGCCGCCCCATTCCCGGCATCGACTGGCAGATCAATGTCGATACTGACCGCGCCGGGCGCTTTGGCGCCGATGTCTCGGTCGTGGGCGGCATGATCCAGCTGGTCACGCGTGGCATCCTGCTCGACACGATGCGCGTCGACAGCGCGGATGACGAGATCGACATCCGCGTGCGCCTCCCGCGTGAGGATCGGCTGCTGAGCACGCTCGACGATCTGCGCGTGCAGACCGCGACGGGGCTGGT
>PUOA01000077.1 GCA_003551925.1 Paracoccaceae bacterium | reverse complement strand
TCGCCGAGGCCCGAGAGCCCGGCGAGGGTTTCGGGCTGCGCGCCGCGCGCGGCGGCGAAGCGCAGCATTTCGGCGTAGCCGCGGGTCATGATGGCGGCGCGCGCGCTGTCACCGAGGCCGGCGCCGATGCAGATCCCGGCGGCGATGGCGATCACGTTCTTGAGCGCACCGCCGAGTTCGGCGCCCGCGACATCGATCGTGCGGTAGAGCCGCAGCGCGGGGGCGGCGAGGGCGTGTTGCAGCGCGATCCCCGCGGTTTCATCCGCGCAGGCGAGCGTCAGCGCGGTGGGCAGCCCGCGCCCGATATCGGCGGCGAAACTGGGTCCGGTGAGCACCGCGACCGTGCCCTGCGGGAAGGCGTCGGCGACCAGCCGCGCCGGGCCGCGCCCGGTCTTCAGATCGACGCCCTTGCAGCACACCACCAGCGCACGGCCCGCCAGCAGGTCGGCGCGGTCGCGCACGAAGCCCGCAAGCTGCTGCATCGGCAGCGCCAGCAGCATCACCGGCGCCAGCGCGTCGCCGAGTTCCGAGGTCACGATCACCGTGTCGCGCAGGGGCACGCCAGGCAGGCGGCGGGTGTTCTCGCGGCGTTCCTGCATGGTGCGGGCGGCGTCCGGGTCACGCGCCCACAGCGTGACGACGCGGTCTGACAGCGCGCAGGCCAGCGCGGTACCGAAGGCGCCTGCGCCCAGAACCGAAACCTCGCTCATGCCTTCGCTCCCTTGCGCCCGGCGCCGATCAGGGCCGGGCTTGCCGTATCCAGCGGCCAGCGTGGGCGCGCAGTGACCTCGGCGTCGCCGGTTGCGCCCTGCCGGAGGCGTTCGATCCCCGCCCAGGCGATCATTGCGGCATTGTCGGTGCACAGCGCAAGGGGCGGGGCGAAAAACCGTGCGCCTGCCGCCTGCGCCTGTGCCTCGAGCGCACGGCGCAGGCAAAGGTTGGCCGCGACGCCGCCGGCCACGGCGAAGACGGGTTGCGGGGGGGCGGCGGCGAGGTAGAGCGCGAGCGCACGCCGGGATTTTTCGGTCAGCACGTCACTGACAGCGCCCTGGAACGCGGCGCAGAGGTCGGCGCGCGCGGCGCGATGCAGCCCGCCGTCGCGCGCGACCAGCGTGTCGCGGGCCCGCAGCACGGCGGTCTTGAGCCCGGAAAACGACAGATCGCAGCCGGGGCGATCAAGCAGGGGGCGGGGCAGGGGGTGGCGCGAGGGGTCTCCGGTGCGTGCTTCGGCCTCGACCGCGGGGCCACCGGGCTGGGGCAGGGCAAGCAGCCGCGCGACCTTGTCGAAGGCCTCGCCCGGCGCGTCGTCGACGGTGCCGCCGAGGCGGGTGTAGTCCTCGGGGCCGCGCACCAGCAGGAACTGGCAATGCCCGCCCGAGACCAGCAGCATCAGATACGGAAACGCGACGTCATCGGTCAGCCGCGGGGTCAGCGCGTGTCCCGCCAGGTGGTTGATGCCCAGCAGCGGCAGACCGGTGGCGGCGGCCAGCCCCTTGGCCAGCATGACCCCCGACAGCACGCCACCGATCAGCCCCGGACCCGCCGTCACTGCGATGGCGTCGAGATCGCGCAGGTCCAGCCCGGCCGCGTCCAGCGCGGCGGCGACCGCGTGGTCGAGCTTTTCGACATGCGCGCGCGCGGCGATCTCGGGGACCACGCCGCCGAATCGGGCGTGCAGATCGGCCTGCCCAAGCACCACGTTCGACAGGATCTCGGGGCGCGCGCCGGGCGTGTGGGCGACCACCGCCGCGGCGGTGTCGTCGCAGCTGCTTTCGATGCCGAGGACGCGAACACGCATGGGCAGGCCGGGTTGGATGGCGTATATCCCTGCGCTACCACCGCTGCGAGGGCCTTACAATGCCGACCCATCCTGACGCCGCCGCCCCGCGCGTGCTGCTCACACGCCCCCGCCCGCAGGCCGACCGCTTCGCGGCGGCTTTGCGCGCGGCGCATCCGGGGCTGGCGATCACCATCGCGCCGCTGCTCGAGATCGTGCCGCTTGCGCTGCCGCACGATGCCGCAATGGGGGCGAAGGGACTGATCTTCACCTCGGAAAACGGGGTTGCGTGCTATGCGGCGGGCAGCGCGCGGCGCGATCTGCCGGTGTGGTGCGTGGGGCCGCGCACCGCGCAGGCCGCGCACGAGGCGGGGTTCGGGACGGTCCATCAGGCGGGCGGTGATGCGGTGGCGCTGATCGCGGCGTTGCGGCGCGCGCGCCCCGAGGGGCCGCTGGTGCACCTCCACGGGCGCCACATGGCGCGCGATATTGCGCGCGCCTTGCGCGACGCGGGGCTGGAGGCACGCGATCACGAGGTCTATGACCAGCGCGCGCGCGGGCTTGACCCGGCGGCGCGCGCCGCGCTGGGCACGCCCGGCGCGCTGGTGGTGCCGCTTTTTTCACCACGTTCGGCGCGGTTGCTGGTGGCGGCGCTCGCGGGCGTCAAGGTGGCGGCGACGCTGCACCCGGTCGCGATCAGTGCCGCCGCGGCCGCGGCATTCGCCCCCCCCGGCGCACCGAAAGCGCTGATTTCAGCGACGCCCGACGCCGAGGCGATGGCGCGTGCGGTATCGGCGCGGATACGCGCGCTTGAGGCCGACGTGTCTGCGCGATAAGGTCCATCAACGCATTCCCACCGCGTTGCAGACGCAACAGAATCGGCAGGAGAGCCTCTGTGGCAGAAAAGAACCGACCCAAGCGCGCGCCGACAGGGAAGCCCACGCGGCGCAAGAAACGGCGCACGCCGATGCTGAAACGCCCGCGCGCGGCGATGAACCGATCAGCGCAGCCACAGACGCAGGCGGCAACGCGCACAGCGGCAGAAGCTGCACGGAGCCCGGGCCTCGGGCAGGTGGGCGACACCGCGGCGAGCGCGGCGCCGCAGCCCGACTCGCCGCAGCCCGACTCGCCGCAGCCCGACGCGCCGCAGCAAGCTGCGCCGCAGTCTGCCGTGGAGAAGGACGCCCGGAATCGGCCCGCAGCCGCCACCCCGTCGCCCCAGCGGCGCGGCGGGGCGTTGTCGATGATTTTCGGTGGCATCATCGCCGCCGGCATCGGCGGCGGCGCGGTCTACTATGCAATCGAAGAAGGCTTGTTGCCCGTCGCTGGCACCGAGGCCGATCTGGAGCCGCTGCAGGCGCAGATCGCCGCCCAGAACGCCGAGATCGCGGCGTTCGAGGCCCGGCTGGACGCGCTTGCCGCGCAGGATCTGGCCGTCGACGACGACATCGCGTCGGTCGAAGCGCGCATCGAGGCGCGCCTGGACGACCGGCTGGCCGAGTTCGAGGCCGCGATCGCGGGCGAGATGGCCGCCGTTGCCGAGACCCGGCTTGCAACCGAGCGGGTCGAGGATGCGCTGGGCGGGGCGCTGGAGCGCATCGACGCAAACGACGCCGCCGTCGCGGACCTTCAGACGCAGATGGCCGGGATCGGCGGGATCGATCCCGCGCAGATGGATGCCCTGCAAGACCAGATCGCGGCCGCCGAGGCCGAACAGACGGACCTTCGCGACGCGCTCGAGGAGGTCCGCGCGCTTGCCGAATCACGTCTGGAGGATATCCAGGCCGAAGCCGAGCAGATCCGCGCCGATGCCGACGCCCGGGCAACCCGCGCCGAGGCGCTTGCCGCGCTCGAGAGCATTGACGCGGCGCTGCGCAGCGGCGCGCCCTTCGCCCAGGCGCTCGACCGGGTCACCGCGGTGGCGGATGACATCCCCCAGGTGCTGCGGGACAATGCGGCGGGCGGCGTGGCCTCGCTGGCCGAACTGCAGGACCGCTTCGCAGCGGCCTCGCGCCCCGCGCTGAGCGCCGCGTTGCAAGGCGCCGAGGCCGACAACCCGATCGACCGCGTGACCAACTTCCTGCGCAGCCAGGTCGGCGCGCGCTCGCTGACCCCGCGCGAGGGCGACGACCCCGACGCGGTCATGTCGCGCGCCACGCAGGCAGTGAACGACGGCGATCTGGAGACGACGCTGGCCGAGCTCGAATCGCTTCCCGATGCGGGGCAGGCGGCGATGGCCGGCTGGATCGATGACGCCCGCGCCCGCCTCGCCGCCATCGCGGCGCACGAGACCCTGACGCAGACCCTGACCGGCCAATAAGGACGCCCCAATGCTCTGGACGCTTTTGAAAATCCTGCTTTTCGTGGTGGCGGTCGTCGGGCTGGCCTATGGCGCGGGCGAGTTGATGGACTCGGGCCAGACCATCGGCCTGCGGGTTGCGTCGATGGAATTCGAACTCGGTCCGGTGCAGGCGGTGATCGCGCTCGGCGTGCTCATCGCCGCGCTGTGGCTGACCATCATGCTGCTGAAGCTGCTGGTGGCGACGATCAAGTTCCTCAACGGCGACGAGACCGCGATCACGCGGTTCTTCGTGCGCAACCGCGAGCGCCGCGGTCTGCAGGCGCTCGCCGACGGGATGCTCGCGCTGGCAGAAGGCGACGGCAAGCGCGCCGTCGACAAGGCGCAAAGGGCCGAGAAGCTCTTGGCCAAGCCGATGCTGACCAACCTGCTGATCGCGCAGGCGTCGGAAATGAAGGGCAACACCGAGCAGGCCAAGGAGTATTACAAGCGGCTGGTGACCAACGACCGCAGCCGCTTTGCCGGCGTGCGCGGGCTGATGCGTCAGAAGCTGAACGAAGGCGACACCGACACCGCGCTGAAGCTGGCGCAGAAGGCGTTCGATCTGCGTCCGCGCCATGAAGAGACGCAGGACACCCTGCTGAGGCTGCAGAACCGCTCGGGCGACTGGAGCGGCGCGCGCAAGACGCTGCTGGCCAAGGCGCGCGCCGGCGCGCTGCCGCGCGATGTCTACAAGCGCCGCGACGCCGTTCTGGCGCTGCAGGAGGCGCAGACGCACCGCGCCGCCGGCAAGGACGCCCGCATGTATGAGGCCGCGATCGAGGCCAACCGGCTGGCCCCCGAGCTGATCCCGGCGGCAGCGCTGGCGGCGCAGGCGCATGCCGCCGATGGTCGTCTCCGCCCGGCGGTCAAGGTGCTCAAGAAGGCCTGGGCGAAGCAGCCGCACCCGGATCTGGCCGCTGCCTTCGCCGCGCTGGCCCCCGACGAAAGCCCCTCGGACCGGCTCAAGCGGTTCGATGCCCTGTTCCGCATCGCGCCCGAGCACGCCGAGACGCGGATGCTCAAGGCCGAACTGCTGCTTGCGGCCGAGGATTTCCCCGGCGCCCGGCGCGCGCTGGGCGATCTCGCCAAGACCAATCCCACGGCGCGCGCGCTGACCATCATGGCGGCGATCGAACGGGGCGAGGGTTCCGACGACGCGGTGGTGCGCGGCTGGCTGGCGCGGGCGCTCACCGCGTCGCGCGGGCCGCAATGGGTGTGCAGCAACTGCCATCACATCCACGGTGGCTGGGTCGCGATCTGCGAGAATTGCGAGAGCTTCGACACGCTGAGCTGGGAAGCTCCGCCCGACAGCGGCGGCGCATCGGCCACCGGGACCGAGATGCTGCCGCTGATCGTCGGCGCGGCGTCCTCGGGCGCGGCCACGGCCGAGGCCACCGACCCCGCCCCGTCGGATGTCGTCGACGCGGAAATCGCCGAGAACGGCGCATCGAAGGCGGGCAAGCCCGACGCCTGAGGACCGCGTGGCGGCGCCGCAATCCGCCGCGGGACCGGCCCAGGAGCGCTGTCGCCAGGGCGCAGCGACAAGCGACCATTCGGGCCCCGCGCTCGTTTCAGGGGTTGCGAAACGATCAGCCCTGCGCTACGCGACCCCGAGCGCCCCAATAGCTCAGTTGGTAGAGCACCTGTTTCGTAAATAGGTGGCCGGCGGTTCGAGTCCGTCTTGGGGCACCACCTTCCATTAGCGTTGCGTTGCGCCGGTCTGTGCGGCGCGTGCCTGTGCGGCGCGTTCGGGCGCGAGATCTTCGCTCGGGGCTGGCTGCGCGGCGACGGTTTCGCGTTGGAGCATCACCTGTTCGGCAGGCACGTCTTCGGCGCGGAAAATGTCGCACGGGCGTGGGGTCGGCTTCTTGACAGCCGCGTGCGAGCTGCCTAGATGCGACGTCGTTAGCACTCACCCGAGGCGAGTGCTAATCCCATTCAACCTGGAACCGAAGGAGCGTTCTCAGATGGCTTTCAAACCGCTGCATGACCGGGTGCTGGTGCGTCGCATCGAAAGCGACGACAAGACCAAGGGTGGCCTGATCATCCCCGACACCGCCAAGGAAAAGCCCGCCGAGGGAGAAGTGATCGCCTGCGGTGACGGCGCCCGCAAGGAATCGGGCGAGCTGATCGCGCCCGCCGTGAAGGCCGGCGACCGGGTGCTGTTCGGCAAGTGGTCGGGCACCGAAGTCACCATCGACGGCGAAGAACTGCTGATCATGAAGGAAAGCGACATTCTGGGTGTGATGGCCTGAGCCACCGCCCGACACCGCGACGCTTTCACACGCAACAACCGACAACCAGGAGAGCCAAGACATGGCAGCCAAGGACGTCCAATTCCACACCACCGCCCGCGACCGCATGATCCGCGGCGTGAACGTGCTCGCCGACGCAGTCAAGGTCACGCTGGGTCCCAAGGGCCGCAACGTGGTCATCGACAAGAGCTTCGGCGCCCCGCGCATCACCAAGGACGGTGTAACCGTGGCCAAGGAAATCGAGCTTGAGGACAAGTTCGAGAACATGGGCGCGCAGATGGTCAAGGAAGTGGCCCAGCGCACCAATGACGAGGCCGGCGACGGCACCACCACCGCCACCGTTCTGGCGCAGGGCATCATCCGCGAAGGCATGAAGGCCGTCGCCGCGGGCATGAACCCGATGGACCTGAAGCGCGGCATCGACACCGCCGTGACCAAGGTGGTCGAGCAGATCAAGGCCGCCGCCCGTCCCGTGAGCGGCAGCGACGAGGTCGCGCAGGTCGGCACGATTTCGGCCAACGGCGAAGCCTCGATCGGCCGCCAGATCGCCGACGCCATGCAGAAGGTCGGCAACGAGGGTGTGATCACCGTCGAAGAGAACAAGGGCATGGAGACCGAGGTCGAGGTCGTCGAAGGCATGCAGTTCGACCGTGGCTACCTGTCGCCCTACTTCGTGACCAACCCCGACAAGATGGTCGCCGAGCTGGAAGACTGCT
>PUOA01000023.1 GCA_003551925.1 Paracoccaceae bacterium | reverse complement strand
CCCAGGCGCCGGTGACGATCAGCGCGGCCATCACCGACTTGATCGCGTCGCCCAGCAGGAACGGCAGCGCCCCCGCCGCGACGGCGGTCTGCAGATCAAGCGGAGTGGCGGCGAACAGCCACAGCACACCCGGCACATAGAGCACCGCCGACAACGCCAGCGCCACGCCCGTGGTCCGGACCAGCCCGCGCGCGACCCCGCGCTCGGCGGCAAGCCCGGCCAGCCACGCCAGCGCCACGAAGCCGAACAGGAAGCCCGCGGTCGGCCCCAGCAGCGCCGGGACCCCGGCGCCGGCCACGAACACCGGCAGCCCCGCCGCGCCCAGCGCAAGGTAGCTCATCACCGACGCCGCCCCCAGCCGCGACCCCAGCCCGAAGCCCACGATCAGCACCGCCAGCGTCTGCAGCGACATCGGCACCGGCCACATCGGCACCGACAGCCGCGCGCCCAACGTGATCAGCGCAGCGCCGGCGAGGACCATCATCGCCTTGCGAAACGGGGTTTCGGTGCCTCCGACGGCGGTGACGAGCGTGGGTGCGGGGGGCATTGGCGCGGGTCTCCCTGTTGCGTTTCGCGACATCAGCGCAAGCCCGGGCGCCGCTGTCAAGCGCCATGCGCCCCAATTCGGCTTGCGTGCCCCCCGGCGCGGTGGCATTGGGGCGCAATGGAGCAGACTGCCGAAAACACACGCGCGACGCGGGTCGCGCTGGTCACCGGGGCCTCGCGCGGCCTGGGCGCGGCGCTGGCCGAGGCGCTGGCCGCGGCCGGCTGGCATGTGGTGGCGGTGGCGCGCACCTCCGGCGCGCTCGAGGAGCTTGACGACCGTATCCAGACCGCGGGCGGGCGCGCGACGCTGGCACCGATGGACGTGACCAATGACGGCGCGATGCGCCATCTGTGCCGGCAGATCCACGACCGCTGGGGCGGCGCCGGGCTGTGGGTGCACAGCGCCATTCACGCCCCGCCGCTGTCGCCTGCCCCGCATGTCGGCGCGCGCGATCTGGACCGGACGCTGAAGATCAACCTGCTCGCCACCGCCGCGCTGATCCCGCTGGTGGAGCCGCTGCTGCGCGCCGCGATGCTGCCCGAAGGTGCCCCGCGCAGCGCCGCGCTGTTCTTCGATGACCCGGTGGCCGGGCAGAAGTTCCACGGGCTCTACGGCGCCAGCAAGGCCGGACAGATCGCGCTGGCGCAAAGCTGGCGGGCCGAGACCGCGCGCGTCGGCCCGCGCGTGGCGATCGCCACCCCCGCGCCCATGCCCACCGCGCTGCGCGCGCGCTTTTTCCCCGGCGAGGACCGCACCGCGCTGACCCCCTGCGCCACCGAGGCGGCGCGCATTCTGGCCGATCTGGGGCGCTGAGCGCGGCAAACATGGCGCCGATAGCGCTAACTCATGCATTTCATGCAGGGCGGGCTTGAGCCTGCGTCAGTTGTTCTGCGCCGCAGCATGCTCCATGTTGATCGCAACACAGACGCACACGCACACCGAAAGGAGCATGCCATGACCACCCTGCTCAGCCAGATCCAGGACCGCCTGCGCAAGCGCGCCGCTTACCGCCGCACCGTCGCCGAACTGCGCGCGATGCCGCTCGACGTGGCGATTGACCTCGACATGGACCCCAGCGCGGCCGAACAGGTCGCCGCCGAGGCCGTCTACGGGCGCTGATCAGCGCCCGGCGAACTTGGCCTGCAACGCGCGCTCGACCTCGGGCGGGACAAACCGCCCGACATCGCCGCCCAGCCGCGCGATTTCCTTGACCAGCTTCGATGCGATCGCCTGGTGCCGCGCCTCGGCCATCAGGAACACCGTTTCGACCGAATCGTCGAGCGCGCGGTTCATCCCGACCATCTGGTATTCGTATTCGAAATCGGCCACGGCCCGCAGGCCGCGGATGATGAACCGCGCGCCGACATCCCGGGCGCAATCGATCAGCAGGTTCTCGAAAGGGTGGGCGATGATCTCGACCCCGGTCTGCGCGCTCAGCGCCGCAGTCTCGCGCTCGATCATGGCCACGCGCTCCTCCAGCGCGAACAGCGGCCCCTTGTCGCGGTTGATCGCCACGCCGATCACCAGCCGGTCCACCAGCCGGCTGGCACGGCTAATGATGTCCACATGGCCCAGCGTCAGCGGGTCGAAAGTGCCGGGATAAAGCCCGATGCGCATGATGTCCCTCGTCTTTTTGCGAAGCACGCAACATCATTGCGCGGGCGGATGCAAGCCCCGACGCGCGCCCGTCGGTGACACCGTTGCTCAGTAGCCCATGATCATGCCGGTCAGCGCGTCCTTTTCCAGCTGCAACTCGGCAAGCCGCGCCGCCACCACATCCCCGATCGAGATCAGCGCGATCATCTGCTCGCCCTCCATCACCGGGATATGGCGAAAGCGCTTGGCGGTCATCGTCTGCAACACCAGATCGGCGCTGTCATCGGGGCTGCAGCCAAAGACATTGCGTGTCATCACGTCATCGACCTTGTCCTGCAGGCAGATCTCGCCCCGCCGGCCGAGTTCTCGGACGATGTCACGCTCGGACAGGATCCCGGCCACGCGTCGCCCGTCATCCGAGACAACGACCGCCCCGATCCGCTTTTCCGACAGCACACGCGCCACATCGGCCAGCGTCGCGCCCGGCTGAACGGTGATGACGCCGCCCTTGCCCTTTGACTGGATGATCTGTTTGACAAGCATTGGGCGCCCTCCCTGCGCGATGTGTCTCCCCGCTCCCGCGGAGCGAGCGTCGGCCACGCACCCCCGCGCTGTCAAGCCTGCAGCCGGGGATGCGGCGAACCCTTGCGCATGGGCCGGTGCCACCGGCGCGGCAGGGGCCGGTGTCCGCCCCCTGCCGCATCAGCGCCCGAGACTCACTCCGCAGCGCTGGCCATCGGATTGTTGGGGTGCTGCGTCCAGTCGCCGTGCTCGTCGCGCACGACCTCGCCGGTGCGCTCGTCCACGGTGCCGGCGGGCAGGCGCTCCATCGTGATGCAGTTCTCCACCGGGCAGACGTTGACGCACAGGTTGCAGGCCACGCATTCGGCGTCGATCACCTCGAACACGCGCTCGGGCGACATGGAAATCGCCTGATGGCTGGTGTCCTCGCACGCCGCGAAGCAGCGCCCGCACTTGATGCACAGATCCTGGTCGATGCGGGCCTTGGTGACGTAATTCAGGTTCAGATGCTGCCAGTCGGTGACATTGGGCACGGCGCGGCCCTGCAGGTCCGACAGCGTCATCCCCTTCTGATCCAGATAGAGGCTCAGCCCCGCGGTCAGTTCCTTGATGATCCCGAAGCCGTAGGTCATCGCCGCGGTGCAGACCTGCACGTTCTGCGCGCCCAGCGCCAGGAACTCGGCCGCGTCGCGCCAGGTGGTCACGCCACCGATGCCGCTGATCGGCAGGCCGTGGGTTTCCGGGTCGCGCGCGATCTCGGCCACCATGTTCAGCGCGATGGGCCGCACCGCCGGGCCGCAATAGCCGCCATGCGTGCCCTTGCCGTCGATCATCGGCTCGGGGCTGAAATTGTCCAGATCGACGCTGGTGATCGAATTGATCGTGTTGATCAGGCTGACCGCGTCGGCCCCGCCCGCCTTGGCCGCGCGCGCGGGGTGGCGGATATCGGCGATGTTCGGCGTCAGCTTGACGATCACCGGCATCCGCGTGTGCGCCTTGCACCAGCGCGCCACCATCTCGATGTATTCGGGCACCTGCCCCACGGCCGAGCCCATGCCGCGCTCGCTCATCCCGTGCGGGCAGCCGAAATTCAACTCCACCGCGTCGGCGCCGGTGTCCTCGACCATGGGCAGGATGGTCTTCCAGCTCTCCTCGTCGCAGGGCACCATCAGGCTGACGATCATCGCGCGGTCGGGCCAGTCGCGCTTGACCTTCTTGATCTCGCGCAGGTTCACGTCCAGCGGCCGGTCGGTGATCAGCTCGATGTTGTTGAGCCCCAGGAGCCGCCGGTCCGCCCCCCAGATCGCGCCGTAGCGTGGCCCGTTGACATTGACCACATGCGGGTCCAGCCCCAGCGTCTTCCACACCACGCCGCCCCAGCCTGCCTTGAAGGCGCGCACGACATTGTATTCCTTGTCCGTGGGCGGCGCCGAGGCCAGCCAGAACGGGTTGGGGGATTTGACGCCCAGAAACTCGCTTCTCAGATCGGCCATGTTCGTGCCTCCTCAGCCCATAAGCTGCGTGTGAATGTCGGCGGCCGCGTCGCGGCCCTGTGCGACGGCGGTGACGGTCAGATCCTCGCCGCCGCCGGTGCAGTCGCCGCCGGCCCAGACACGGCGCAGGCTGGTGCGCCCGGTGTCGCTGACCGCGATCTTGCCGCGCTCGAGCTCCAGCTCCTCGGGGGCGCCGTCCAGCCGCTGGCCGATGGCGCGGAACAGCTGGTCGGCGGGCAGGCGAAAGGTGTCGTCGGTCGGTTCCAGCCCGTTCGGCCCCTGCCGGGTATAGGCGAACTCGACTTCGCGCACCGCGCCGTTGCCGTGCACGGCGACGGGCATGGCATCGGTGATGATCCTGACGCCCTCGGTGGCCGCGTGGTTGAGCTCGTAGTCCGAGGCCGACATGGATTCGCGTCCGCGGCGATAGACCATGGTGACATGCTCGGCGCCCAGCAGGCGCGACTGCACCGCCGCGTCCACCGCGGTCATGCCCCCGCCGATCACCACGACGTGGCGGCCCACGGGCAGCGTGGACAGGTCCTGCGTCTGGCGCAGCTCGGCGATGAACTCGACCGCATCGCGCACGCCCTCGCGGTCATCGCCCTCGGTGCCCAGCGCGTTCACGCCGGCAAGCCCCATGCCCAGGAACACCGCGTCGAACTCCTCGCGCAGCGCTTCAAGCGTGATGTCGCGGCCCAGCGCCATGCCGTGGCGCAGCGTGATGCCGCCGATCTGGAGGATCCACTCGACCTCGTCCTGCGCGAAGCCGTGCGGGGTCTTGTAGGCGGCGATGCCGTATTCGTTCAGCCCGCCGGGGCGCGGGCGTGCTTCAAACATCACCACGTCGTGGCCGTGCCGCGCCAGCCCGTGCGCACAGGCCAGCCCCGCCGGCCCCGCGCCGACCACGGCCACGCGCCGACCGGTGGGCGCGGCGCGCTCATACGGGTGGATGCCCTTGGCCATCAGCGTGTCCGTGGCGTAGCGCTGCAACCGCCCGATCTCGACCGGCTGGCCCTCGGCCATCTCGCGCACGCAGGCCCCCTCGCAGAGCGTTTCCGTCGGGCACACCCGCGCGCACATCCCGCCCAGGATGTTCTGGTCGAAGATCGTCTTGCCCGCCGCCTCGGGTTGGCCCGCCTGGATCTGGCGGATGAAAAGCGGGATGTCGATCTCGGTGGGACAGGCGGTGATGCAGGGCGCGTCATGGCAGAAATAGCAGCGATCGGCCGCCACCATGGCCTCGTGCGGCTCGAAATCGGGGTAGAGATCATCGAAATTGCGCGCGTAGTCGTCGGCTTGCAGCCGCCCCGGAACGATGCCGGGGGTGGTCATGCTGGTCACTGGCGTTCTCCCTGTCAGGACTGGCTCGCTGAATGGCATGCTGCCACAGGTCCATATTTTATCAAACGATAAAATTTGTGCAGCCGCGCGAAATCGAAGCCCAAAAGCCGGCCACGCGCGGCATGCGCTCCGGGCCTGCCCGGAGCGCCATCATGGGCTTGCGCCGCTTGCGGCGCGCCTCTGGATCACCCGCCGAACGGTCAGCGCAGCGCCAGCGCGTCCGCCAGCACGGCGTGCAGCGCCTCGGCCGGGACATCATCGGCCACGAACGCCGCGCCGATATCGCGCGCAAGGATCAGCCGCAGACGGCCATCGACCACCTTCTTGTCCTGCGCCATCAGCGCGATCAGCGCGTCCGCGTCGGGCAGATCACCCGGAATGTCGGCCAGGGTCGCCTTCATCCCCATCGCCCGCAGATGCGCGCGCACGCGGCTGGGTGCCTCCTGCGCGCACAACCCCATGCGCGCGCTCAGCTCGAACGCCAGCGCGCAGCCGATCGCCACGCCCTCGCCATGCAGCAGCCGCGCCGAATACCCCGTCGCGGCCTCGAGCGCATGGCAGAAGGTGTGCCCGAGATTCAGCAGCGCGCGCTCGCCGGCCTCGAACTCGTCGCGCGCGACGATGCCGGCCTTCATCTCGACCGACCGGCGCACGGCGTGGGCACGCGCCTGCGCATCGCCCGCGGCCAACGCAGGCCCGTGGCGCTCCAGCCAGTCGAAGAACGCCGAGTCCCCCAGCAGCCCGTATTTCACCACCTCGCCATAGCCCGCCAGCAGATCGCGGGCGGGCAGCGTGTCCAGCAGCGCGGTATCGGCCAGCACCAGCGCCGGCTGGTGGAACGCGCCGACCAGGTTCTTGCCCTGCGCGGTGTTGATCCCGGTCTTGCCGCCCACCGAACTGTCGACCTGCGCGAGCAGAGTGGTCGGGCATTGCACGAAGCGCACCCCGCGGCGCAGGATCGCCGCGGCAAAGCCCGCAAGATCGCCGATCACCCCGCCGCCGAGCCCGATCACAAGATCGCGCCGCTCGATCCGCTGCTCCAGCAGCCACTCGGTCGCGCGCGCCAGATGCGCCCAGCTCTTGGTGCCCTCGCCCGCCGGCAGCGCCAGCGCGGGCGCGTCGATCCCCGCTGCCGTCAGCGCCGCGCGCAGGGCTTGCAGATGCAGCGCGGCGACGGCCTCGTCGGTCAGGATGGCAACCCGCGGGCGCGCCAGAAGCGGGTCCAGATGCGCGGGCGCCTCGGTCAGCAGACCGGGACCGATGCGCACCTGATAGGCGCGCGTGCCCAGCGGCACCTCGACGCAGTGTGCCGCAAGTTCGGTCATGGTGCATCCTCCGTGAGCACATCGGGTCGGGTCGCGAGCACGGCGCGCACCGCCTCGGTCATCTGCGCCACCGAATAGCGCGGCTGCGCATCGACCACCAGATCGGCCTGTGCATAAAGCGGCGCGCGCTCGGCCAGCAGCGCGGCGAGCGTGCCGCGCGGGTCGGGCGTGCGCAGCAGCGGCCGCGTGCTCTTGCCCTTCACCCGCGCCCACAGCAGGTCAAGTTCCGCGCGCAGCCAGACCGACACCCCCAGCCGCGAGATCAGCGCGCGCGTGTCCGCGCTCAGGAACGCGCCCCCCCCCACCGACAGCACGCAGGGCGCGCCCTGCATCAGCCGCTCGATGACGCGCGTCTCGCGGTCGCGAAAGAACGCCTCGCCGTCGCGGGCGAAGATTTCGGCGATGGTGCGGTTGGCGGCGCGCTCGATCTCCTCGTCGGAATCGAGGAACGCGACATCCAGCCGCCGGGCGAGTTCGCGCCCCACGGCGGTCTTGCCCGCGCCCATCATGCCCACCATCACCACGGTCTTGTGCAGCCGCGCAGCCATCCTGTCCTCCCGCCGCCCGAAAACCCCGATCCCGGCCCGCCGGGCGGCGATACAAGAATTCGTGCCTTCCCATTCGGCCTGAATGCCGCGATATTGCGCGGGCTTCCAGCGGGAAATCGCGCCGCGCCGCGCACGGCCGGCGGATCGGGCAAGAACGAGACTGCAATGCGCCACATCGTGAAACTGATCCTGATCCTGGCCATCCTTGCGGGCATCGCGCTGGTCGCCTTCGCGTTTTTCGGCGATCTGAGCCCCGAGCGGACCCCTGTCAGCGACCCTGTGACGCTGGATGGCGGGTGAATCACGCGTCCCACCCGGCCGCGCGGCGCTCGCCGTCGCGGTGCTGCTGGCGACGGCGCCGGACCCTGCCTCGGCGGACTCGCCGATCTCGGCGATCGACTGGCTGAGCCGCGAACTTGCCGCCCCGATCACGGGCGCCCCGCCGCGCGTGGACGGCCCCGCCGCGGGCCCGGTCAGCGACGGGGTGGTCGACCCGCCGGTGACGGTGCGCACGCTTGATGCGCCCGGCGATCTGGGCGCGGGGCTGTTCCCGGCCGCGCGCGTGGGGTTGCCGGCCGATTTCTGGGGCGCCACCGGGGCGGGCGAACTGGCGGTGCGGCTGCGCGGGGTGCGCGGTGACGGGCTGCCGGCGGCGCAACGGGCGCTGCAGCACATCCTGCTGGCAGAATTCGACCCGCCGGTTGCCACCGACAGCGCCAGCGCCGAGGCACTGATGCTTGCGCGCATCGACAAGCTGATTGCCTTCGGCACACTGGATCAGGCGAAGGCGCTGGTGACCTCGGGGGCGCGGATCACGCCCGCGGTGTGGCAGCGCTGGTTCGATCTGTCGCTGCTGCTGGGCGAGGAAGACCGTGCCTGCGCGCGCCTGCGCGAGGATGGCGGCTTCCTTGCGCCGCTGCCGGCGCGCGCCTTCTGCCTTGCGCGCGGGGGGGACTGGGCGGCGGCGATGCTGAGCGTGCAGACCGCGCAGACCCTGGACGCGATCGACCCGGTGGACGCCGCGCTGTTGCTGCGCTTCCTGGACGCCGAGGACGCCGAGGCCGAAGAGCCCCCCGGCCCGCCGCCGGCGAGCATGACGCCGCTGCGCTGGCGGCTGCTCGAGGCGGTGGGCGATCCGGTCTCCACGGGCGCGCTGCCGCTGGCCTACGCCCATGCCGACCTGCGCGGCACCGCCGGCTGGCGCGCGCAGATCGAGGCCGCCGAACGCCTGACGCGCTCGGGCGCGCTGGAGCCCAACCGCCTGCTGGGGCTTTATACCGACGCGCGCGCGGCCGCGTCGGGGGGGGTATGGGACCGGGTGCGGGCCTCGCACGCGCTCGATGCCGCGCTGGCGCGCGACGATCCGCAGGCGGTGGGCGCGGCATTGCAGCAGCTCTGGCCCCTCCTGCGCGACGCCGCGCTCGAGGTGCCGTTCGCGCGGCTGATCGCCGAGCGGCTGGACGGAGTCGCATTGTCCGGCACGGCGCGCGATCTGGGGTTCGAGGTCGCGCTGCTGGGCGGCAATGCCCCGCTGGCCGAGGCGCTGAAGCCCGACACCGCGCGCGCGCGGTTCCTGCTGGCGCTGGCCACGGGCGCACCGCTGCCGACGCCGCCGTCCGACGCCGACGGGCGCGCCGAAGCCATCGCGGGCGGGCTTGCCGACGACGCCACGCCACCGCCCCTGATCGCGCAGCGACTGGCCGACGGACACGGCGGCGACAGCGCGCTTGTGGCGCTGGACCGGCTGGCCGACGCGAAGCGCGGCGACCTGCGCGCCCTGTCCGAGGCGCTGCCGGTGTTGCGCGCCGTCGGCATGGAGCCGGTCGCGCGCCGCGCGGCGCTGGAGCTGATGCTGCTGGGATGGGCGCACTAGGGATGGCCGCCGCACCCGCCGACCCGCGCCGATGGATCGCCGCCTTTCTGGACGCGATCGCCGCCGAAGCGGGAGCCGCGCGCAACACGCTGCTGGCTTACGGGCGCGATCTGGGCGCCTTTGCGGACTGGGCGGGGGCGAAGGGGCATGCGCTGGAAACGCTCACGCAGGCCGACATCGAAGCCTATCTGCAAGGCTGCGCCGACGAGGGGCTGTCGCAGGCCACACGCGCGCGGCGGCTCTCGGCGATCCGGCAGCTTTACCGCTTTGCGCATGCCGAAGGCTGGCGCGCCGACAACCCGGCGCTGCGGCTGCGCGGCCCCGGCAAGCGCGCGCGCCTTCCCGGCACGCTCGGCGCCGACGAGGTCGAGCGCCTGCTCGACGCGGCACGCCGCACCGGGCGCAGCGCGTCCGACCGGCGGCGCAACACCTGCCTGATGGAGCTGCTCTATGCCACCGGCCTGCGGGTAAGCGAGCTGGTCTCATTGCCCGTGGCGGCCGCGCGCGGCGATCCGCGCGTGCTCATGGTGCGCGGCAAGGGCGGGCGCGAGCGCATGGTGCCGCTGTCAGCCCCCGCGCGCGCCGCGCTGGCCGACTGGTTGGCCGACTGGGACGCCGAGGCCAGCCGCCTGCGCGGCGCGCGCCGCGCGGTCCCCGTGCACCTGTTCCCCGCGCGCGGGAAGGCCGGGCATCTGAGCCGGGTGCGCTTCTTCACGCTGGTCAAGGAGCTGTGCGTCGCCGCCGGGATCGACCCCGCGCGCGTCAGCCCGCATGTGCTGCGCCACGCGTTTGCCACGCATCTGCTGGAAGGCGGCGCCGATCTGCGCAGCATCCAGACGTTGCTGGGGCATGCCGATCTGTCCTCGACCGAGATCTACACCCATGTGCTGGAAGAGCGGCTGCGCAAGCTGGTTCTGGAGCACCATCCGCTGAGCCGCCAGCGTGATCCCTAGACACGCCGAGCCGGCGCGAGAGCGCAGCGACAGGCCGCGGTGCCGCGATGGGACGCCGGGGCTATTGCGGTTTATTCTGGCCGGAGCCGCAAAACGGTCAGGCTGTGCGCTTGCCGGGGCCTGAACGCCGTGCCGGGGGGCGGCCCGGCGATGCGCGGCGGCCTTCGGCCTTTGCTCCGCGCGGGCTCGCACGAATGCCGCAAGCTGATCGGTGATCAGGCTAACCCTCGGGCAGCAGCGCGGCATAGGCGGCGGCCAGATCCTCGAGCGTGTCGGGTTTCGGCGCGCGGCGCTGCGCGAGCGCGGCGTCGCAGCGCCGCGCGGCCTCGCCCGACAACGGCGGGCAGATTTCGGCCAGCGCCGCCATCTCGTGCGGGGCGCCGTTGCAGTGCAGCACCAGATCGCAGCCCGCCGCCAGCGCGGCCTCGGCACGCGCGGCCACCGGCCCCCTGAGCGCGCTCATCGAGATGTCATCCGTCATCAGCGCGCCGTCGAAGCCCAGCCGCTCGCGGATCAGCGCGATCAGCGTGGGCGAGGTGGTCACCGGCGCCTGTGGGTCGAGCTTCGGAAACCGCAGATGCCCGGTCATTCCCAGCGGCAGATCCGACAGCGCGCGGAACGGGGCGAAATCGGTGTCCTTCAGCGCGTCCAGCCCGGCATCGACCACGGGCAGCGCCATGTGGCTGTCGACGCGCGCGCGGCCGTGGCCGGGCAGATGCTTGAGCACCGGCAGCACGCCGCCATCCATCAGCCCGTCGGCCATCGCGCGGGCGCGGGCGGTGACGTCTTCGGGGGTGTCGCCGTAGCAGCGGTTGCGCAGGAAGACATGCGTCTCGGGCCGGGCGATATCGGCGAGCGGAGCGCAGTTCACATCGATCCCCGCCGCGGTCAGCTCGGCCGCGATCACCCGCCCGCGCAGATACATCGCGCGCACCGGCTCCAGCACCAGCGCGCCCTGATCGAGCGGCGGCATCCAGCCGAACCAGTGCGGCGGCGCAAGCCGCTGGACGCGCCCGCCCTCCTGATCCACTAGCACCGGTGCCGCGCGGCCCACGGCGGCGCGCAGATCGGCGACCAGCGCGCGCAATTGATCCGGGGCCTGAATGTTGCGCCCGAACAGGATGAACCCCCAGGGCTGGGCGTCGGCGAAGAACGCGCGTTCGCTGCGCGACAGCTGCGGCCCAGCGCAGCCCAGGATCAGCGCGCGCGGCGTGCTCACCGGATCAGCACCGGGATGCAGTCGGCGTTCTGCGCCAGCAGCACGGCGCAGAACCGGCGCGCGTCGGCCTCACCCTCGAACCCGTGCGCGCGCAGGCGGTAGAACACCGACCCGCCGCTGCGCGCGGCTTCGATCACGCGGCCGCGCTCGTCGAGATGCGGCGTGAAGCGGCGCGCGATCTCGGTCCAGGCGCTGCGGGCCTCCTCTTCGCTCGAGAAGGTGCCCAGCTGGACCAGCCGCGTGCCGGGCTGGATGCTGTCGGGGTCAATGTCGCGCCCGTCCGAGGGCGCGGCGCGCGCGGCGACCTGGCTTGCCACCAGCTGCGCCAGATCGTCGCCGTCCGAGGCCGTCTGCGCCACGGCGCTCACCTGCCGCGCGCGCGGTGGCGGGCGCGGGACGGCGCGCGGCGCAAAGACCGGGCCGGCGGGTGCGGCGACCGGCGTCAGCTCGGCGTCACGCATGCCCGCCTCGCCGGTATCGTCGCGCCGCCAGCCCGCATCCACGGCGGCAAGCGTGGCGGCCGTGCTGACTGTCGGCGCCGGCGCGGCGTCGGCTGGTGCCTCGGCGCGGCGCGGCGTGTCCTCGTCGCTCAGATCGATCGGCTGCGGGGCGAGGACGATTTCATCGACCGGGGCCGTCGCTTCCCCCGCCGCGATCGCGTTCACCGCAAGCCCCTGATACGCTGCCCGGTGGCCGCCGGGATCCTCGGGCGCCACGCGCATCGGCCCTTCGAGCGCGCGCACCACGGGCACCCCCGACACGTCGCGCACCGCCAGCTGGTAGCTCCACCAGCCCAGCCCCACGATCAGCGCCAGCGATACCATCGCCCCGGCCCGGTTCAGAAGAAACGACACGCCCGCCTGAGCCTGCTCAGGGGCGCGGTATTGGGGATATGCCCCGACTGCTGACTGCCCTGCCATGTCCTGCCCCGCGCGCCGCCCCGCGGATGCGGCACGGCGTTGCCCGTGATGGTGCCCGACCCCTCGATGGCCGGACGCTCTGCCTCGGTCTGCCGGTCGCGGGCGCTGTTCGTTCAGCGCATCTCTTCGATCGGCGACACACCAAGGATAGCGAGCCCGGCCGAAATCACAACGCCCGTGGCGCGGGCAAGGGCGATTTTGGCGCGCGATGTTGCACGATCGCCCTCCTGCACGAAACGCAGGGCGGGCTCGTCGTTGCCGCGGTTGTAAAGCGCGTGAAACTGCGCGGCCAGATCCGACAGGTAGCCCGCCACGCGGTGCGGCTCATGCGCGGCGGCGGCGGTCTCGACCAGCCGCGGAAAGGCCCCGAGCTGCGCGATCAGCGCCAGCTCGGCCGGATGGTCCAGCGCATCGAGCGGCGCGGCGACAAGCGCGGCGTCGTCCACGTCCAGCCCGGCCTCGGCCGCCCGGCGCAGCACCGAGGCCACGCGCGCATGCGCATACTGCACATACCACACCGGGTTGTCGCGCGACTGTTCCAGCACCCTGGCGAGGTCGAATTCCAGCGCGACGTCGTTCTTGCGCGTCAGCATCACGAAGCGGGTAACATCGGCGCCGACCATGTCCACCACGTCGCGCAGGGTCACGAAGGTGCCTGCGCGCTTCGACATCTTCAGCGGCTCGCCATCGCGCGAGAGCTTCACCAGCTGGATCAGCTTGATGTCGAGCGGCACGCGCCCATCCGACAGCGCCGCGACGGCGGCCTTCATCCGCTTGACGTAACCGCCGTGATCGGCGCCGAACACGTCGATCAGATGGTCGAAGCCGCGGTCGATCTTGTCCCAGTGATAGGCGATGTCGGGCGCGAAATAGGTCCAGCCGCCGTCGGATTTCTGCACGGGGCGGTCGACATCGTCGCCATGCGCGGTTGACCGGAACAACGTCTGCTCGCGCGGCTCCCAATCCTCGGGGGTCTTGCCCTTGGGGGGCTCCAGCACGCCCTCGTAGATCAGCCCCGCGTCGCGCAGCCGCGCCAGCGCGGCCTCGATCCGGCCGGTGCCGTAGAGCGCCTTTTCGCTGGCATAGACATCCATGCGCACGCCCAGCGCGTCCAGATCGGCGCGGATCCGCGCCATCATCCGCTCGGTGGCGAAATCGCGGAACGGCTCCAGCCACTCGGCCTCGGGGCGGTCGAGGAAGCGGTCTCCGAATTCGGCCTTGAGCGCCTCGCCGACCTCGATCAGGTATTCTCCCGGATAGAGCCCCTCGGCGATCTCCGGGCTCAGCCCATGCGCCTCGCGGTAGCGCTCATAGGCCGAACGCGCCAGCACATCGACCTGCGCGCCGCCGTCGTTGATGTAGTATTCGCGCGTGACCTCGAACCCCGCCGCCTGCAGCAGGTTGGCGAGCGCGTCGCCCACCACTGCGCCGCGCGTGTGGCCCACATGCATCGGGCCGGTGGGGTTGGCCGAGACGAATTCGACGTTCACCCGGCGCCCCTGCCCCATCTCCGAGCGCCCGTAGCCCGCGCCCCCGGCCAGCACCGCGCGCACCAGATCGTGCCAGACCGACGGCGCCAGCCGCATGTTCAGAAACCCCGGCCCCGCCACCTCGACCGAGGCGATGCGCGCGTCACCGCCCAGCCGCGCGGCCAGCGCATCGGCAATCGCGCGCGGCTTGGCGCCCGCGGGCCGCGCCAGCACCATCGCGGCGTTGGTCGCCATGTCGCCATGCGCCGGATCGCGCGGCGGCTCCACCGTCACGGCGTCCAGCACCAGCCCCGCGGGCAGTTCGCCGTCGCGCACCATCGCGTCCAGGCTGGAGATCACCAGCGCCCGTATTTCCGAAAACAGGTTCATATGCGTCGTCCCCTTGGCGGTCGCCCTGCCCTATGCCGCGGCACGGGGGAGGGTCAAGCCGGCGCGCGCTGCCGCCCGGGCGGCGTGCATGGGTGGGCGGGTGGGCACGACGCCCGGGCGGCAGCGCGCGCCGGCGCTCTTGTCATGATGGTCACACCATCATGTCCTTGGTGGCGGTCAGCGAAATGTTGGGCCAGTCGCGGCCCACGCGGTCGATGTCCCATTGCAGCCGCGTCAGGAAAACCGGATCGCCGTCGCTGTCATGGGCGACCTGCTGGCGATTGGCGGCGGCGAATTTCTCCACCGCCTCCTTCGGCCCCGACACCCAGCGCGCCGAGGTATACTGCGTGGGCTCGAACCGCACCGGCAGGCCGTATTCCAGCTCGATCCGGCTGGCCAGCACCTCGAACTGCAGCTGGCCGACCACACCGACGATGAACCCCGACCCGATGGTGGGCTTGAAGACCTTGGCCGCGCCTTCCTCGGCAAACTGCGTGAGCGCCTTGTCCAGATGCTTGGCCTTCATCGGATCGCCCGCGCGGCAGGTCTGCAGAAGCTCGGGCGCGAAGCTGGGGATGCCGGTGAAGCGCAGCGGCTCGCCCTCGGTCAGCGCGTCGCCGATGCGCAGCTGGCCGTGGTTGGGGATGCCGATGATGTCGCCGGCCCAGGCTTCCTCGGCCAGTTCGCGGTCGGCGGCCAGAAACAGCACCGGCGCGGTCACCGCCATCTGCTTTTTCGCGCGCACATGCGTCAGCTTCATCCCGCGCGTGAAATGCCCCGAGGCCAGCCGCACGAAGGCCACCCGGTCGCGGTGGCGCGGGTCCATGTTGGCCTGCACCTTGAACACGAAGCCGGTGACGGCGTTCTCCTCGGGCAGGATGTCACGCTCGGCGCGCTGCGGCTGGGGTTCGGGGCCGTAGGTGGCGATACCCTCCATCAGCTCCTTGACACCGAATGAATTTATGGCACTCCCGAACCAGATCGGGGTGCGGTGCCCCTCGCGCACCGCCTTCAGGTCCGGCGGCGCAAGCAGCTCGCGCGCCATCTCGACCTCCTCGCGCAGCTGCGCCAGCAGGTCGGGGGGCACATGTTCGGCCATGCGCGGATCGTCGAGCCCCTCGAGCACCACCGATTGCGCCACGCGGTTGCGCTCGGCCCGGTCCATCAGCTCCAGCCGGTCGCCCAGCAGGTCGTAGCAGCCCAGAAACGACGCCCCCTGCCCGATCGGCCAGCTTGCGGGCGTCACATCGATGGCGAGGTTTTCCTGGATCTCGTCGATGATGTCGAAGGTGTCGCGGCTCTCGCGGTCCATCTTGTTGCAGAAGGTGAGGATCGGCAGATCGCGCAGGCGGCAGACCTCGAACAGCTTGCGCGTCTGGCTTTCGACGCCCTTGGCGCCGTCGATCACCATGATCGCCGCGTCCACCGCCGTCAGCGTGCGATAGGTGTCTTCCGAGAAATCGCTGTGCCCGGGCGTGTCCACCAGATTGAACCGGTAGTCGCGGTAATCGAACGACATCGCCGAAGCCGAGACCGAGATGCCGCGATCCTTCTCCATCGCCATGAAGTCCGACCGCGTGCGCCGCGCCTCGCCCTTGGCGCGCACCTGGCCCGCCATCTGGATCGCGCCACCGTAAAGCAGGAACTTCTCGGTCAGCGTGGTCTTGCCCGCATCGGGGTGCGAGATGATGGCGAAGGTCCGCCGCCGGGCGATCTCGGGCGGCAGCGCGGGGCGGTTTGACGGGCTCTGGGACATGGCGCGCATCTAGCCGAGCCGCAGCGCGGCGGCAAGATGCGCGCGCCCCCTTCCCGCGGCGGGCGCGGCGCGGTATGCACGGGTCATGCTCAAGACCCGCATCATCCCCTGCCTTGATGTCGCCGATGGCCGCGTGGTCAAGGGCGTGAACTTCGTCGATCTGCGCGATGCCGGCGACCCGGTCGAGGCCGCGCGCGCCTATGACGCCGCCGGCGCCGACGAGCTGTGCTTCCTCGACATCCATGCCACGCATGAAAATCGCGGCACGATGCATGATCTGGTCACCCGCACGGCCGAGCAGTGCTTCATGCCGCTCACCGTCGGCGGCGGGGTCAAGGGCCCCGAGGATGTGCGCGATCTGCTGCTGGCGGGCGCCGACAAGGTGTCGTTCAACTCGGCCGCCGTGGCCGACCCGGACGTGGTCGCGCGCGCCGCCGACCGCTTCGGCAGCCAGTGCATCGTGGTGGCGATCGACGCCAAGACCGTGGCGCCGGGGGAGTGGCAGATCTTCACCCATGGCGGGCGGAGGCCCACCGGCGTGGACGCGGTGGCGTTCGCGCGGACCGTGGCGGCCAGGGGCGCGGGCGAGATCCTGCTCACCTCGATGGACCGTGACGGCACGCGCGCGGGCTTCAACCTGGAGCTGACGCGCGCAATCGTGGATGCGGTGGGCATTCCGGTGATCGCCTCGGGCGGCGTGGGCACGCTGGACCATCTGGTCGAGGGCGTGCGCGAAGGCGGTGCGAGCGCGGTGCTGGCGGCGTCGATCTTTCATTTCGGCGATTTCACCATCGCCGAGGCCAAGGCCCACATGGCCGCCGCCGGCATCGCGGTGCGCCCGGCATGAGCGCGCCGGGGGAAGCGGTTGCGCGGCTCGCCGCCACCATCGCCGCGCGGCAGGGCGCCGAGGCGGGGACCAGCTGGACCGCGACGCTGCTGGCCAGGGGCCCCGAGAAATGCGCCGAGAAGTTCGGCGAGGAAGCGATCGAGGCGGTGATCGAGGCCGTGCGCGGCGACCGTGCGCGGCTGTGTGCGGAAGCCGCCGACACGCTCTATCACCTGCTGGTGATGTGCGCCGCGCGCGGGGTCACGCTGACCGAGATCGAGGCCGAGCTCGACCGCCGCGCCGGAACCTCGGGGGTCGCCGAGAAGGCTGCCCGCGGCGCGCCGCCGCCCTGAGCGGCTAGCGCTCATCGCGTTCCCCCCGCCGCGTCGTCCGGCGCGCCTTGAGCGCGTCGATCACCGCCGCACGGCCATAGCTGCGCGCCGCATCCTCGCGGCAGGCAAGCCAGGTCGCCGTCGTCGCGGCCAGTTGCGTGTTGAGCGCGTGGCGCTGCGCTTCGGCCCATTGCAGATGGCGCTGGCGCACCGCGAACAGCGCCGGGTCTGCAGGCGGCGGGGCGCTGGCGCTGGCGGCAAGCGCGTCGAGCCGCGCGCGCAGCGCATCGCGCTCGGCCGCCGCGCGGCCCAGCCGCGCCAGATCGGCGTCGCGCTTCATCGCGGCGATGGCGGCAAGCCGCGCCAGCCGGTCGGACGCGCTCATGACCGCCACCGTTTGCGCGCCCGGGCGCGCATTGCGTCGGCGAAGCGGATCGCAGCAGCCACGGGCGCGTAATGCGCGGTGTCGATCTCGGCACCGATGTCGACCGTGGCATGCAGCGCGCGCGCCGTGGGCGGGTCGGCATGGAGGGGCACGCCGGCCTCGGTGGCGCGCTCGCGGATGCGCGCCGCGATCTCGTCCACGCCCTTGGCCACGCAGACCGGCGCGCCGCGCGCGGCCCGGTCCCAGCGCAGGGCTACGGCGAAGTGCGTGGGGTTGGTGATGACCACATCGGCCTTGGCGACCTCGGCGAGCATCTGGTTGGTGGCGATCTCGGTGCCGCGCTGGCGGCGCTTCTGCTTGGCGTGGGGATCGCCCTCGGCCTGTTTGATCTCGTCGCGCAACTCCTTGTGGGACATGCGATTCTTGCGGAAATGTTCGGCCCGCTGCCAGAAGAAATCGATCGCGCCGATGGCCAGCATGATCACGAAGACCAGCCCGAGGAATTCGATCAGAAGCTGCAGCATCGCCGTGGCCGCAAGCCCTGGCGACAGGTGCTGCGTGCCCAGCATCAGCTCCAGCCGGGACATCGCGAACACCCACAGCAGCGCCGAGATCACCACCAGCTTGACGAAACTCTTGGCGAATTCGAACAGCCCGTTGCGGCCGAACTTGTTCTTCGCATTCGACACCGGCGAGATGCGCGAGGCCTTGGGCTTGAGCTTTTCGGGCGCGAACACCACCGCGCGCTGCGCGATCAGGCTGGTCCAGACCGCAAGCATCGGCGCCAGAAACAGCGGCAGCAGCGGCACCGCCACCGCCAGCAGCAGCCCCCCCGCCTGCGCCGTGGCGCCGCCGCCGCCGGGCAGCGCGGCAAGCTCGGGCGCCTGGTCGAAGAGCGTGGCCCCCGTCTGGCCCAGCGCGCGCAGGCTCCAGCCGCCCAGCGCCAGCCCCGCCAGCGCCAGCCCCGCCACGGCGGCCGCGAAATTGAGGTCGTTCGACTTCGGCACCTCGCCCTTCTCGCGCGCCTGTTCGAGCTTGCGCGGGGTGGGGTCGAACTCCTTCTCGCTGCTGGGGGTGTCCTCGCTCATGGCAGCGCCGTCGGGTCGTCGATGAAGGCGTGAAAGGCCTCAAGCCAGATCGGCAGCGCCAGTGGAGCGCTCAGCAGCAGGAGCGCCAGCCCCGCGAAGGTGATCGCCGGCGCGCCGACAAAGGCCACCATCAACTGCGGCATGGCCTTGTTGATGGCGCCGAGCGTCATGTTGTAGAGCAGCGAGATGATCACGAAGGGCATCGCCAGGCGGAAGGCGAGCGAAAACGCCGCGCTCACCCGCGCGATGCCCCATTCCGCGAGCATTGACGGGCGCGCGAACTCGCCCGGCGGCATCAGCGCATAGGACATCAGCATCAGCTCGGCCAGGCGCACATGCAGCCCCGCCAGCATCGCCAGCGCCAGCCCGCCCATGACCAGCACCTGTGCAATCGCCGGTTGCGGGTCGGCATTGGCGCCGCCGAAGAACTGCGCAAGCGAGGTCGCCTGCGCCGCCATCGTCCCCGCGGTCTGCAGCGTCATCACGAACAGCCGCAGCCCGATGCCCAGTGCCAGCCCCGCCACCGCCTCGGTCGCGGCGAGCAAGGCGAAGGCGGGCGGCGTTTGCGGAGCCTCCGGCAGCAGCGGCGCGGCGGCAGGGGCCACGACCAGCGTGAAGGCCACCGCCACCGCAAGGCGCGCGCGCAGCGGCACGATCTGTTCGCCGAAGCCCGGCAGCACCGCCGCCATTGCGCCGATGCGCAGGAACACCAGCACGGCCGCGATGATCTGCGGACGCGCGCTCGCGGCCAGATCGTCGAGCGCGCCCAGCAGCTCGGGGGTCATGCCGCGACCGTGCCCAGAAGCGCCGGGCGCGCCTCGACGCCCAGTTCCTCGAACGACAGGACGGGCGCGCGCAGCCCCCGCGCGGCGAGCACCGTGCGCAGGAAACGGCGCCGGCGGCTCGAGGTGACGAGCGCGGGGGAAGCGCCGTTGGCGCCGGCCTCCGCCAGCCGCTCGGAGATGCCGCCGGCAAGCTTCGCGAACGCGTCGGGCGGCAATGCGACATCGGTGGCGCCGCGATCGCCGGCGATCTGGTGGGTGGCGAACACATCCTCCCATTCGGGGGCAAGCTGGATGAGCGGGACGGTCCCGTCCTCGCGCCGCAACGGGGCCAGCAGCTGGAAGCCAAGGCGCTGGCGGACGTATTCGCACACGGCTTCGGGGTTGGACTGGGTGCCGCGCAGCTCGGCGATCGATTCGAGGATCAGCGGCAGGTTGCGGATCGACACCTGCTCGTCCAGCAGGAGCCGCAGCACCCCGAGCAGCAGGTCCATCGGCACCTTGTCGGGGACCAGATCCTCGATCAGGCGGCGGTTGGCCTGCGCGCGCGCCGGCTCCGACAGATTCGACAGTTCATGCAGCAGCCGGTTGAGCCCCTTCAGGGTCAGCAGCCGCGAGAAATTGGCCTTCATCACCTCCAGCAGATGCGTCGCCAGCACCTCGGTCGGGGTGACGACCGTGGCGCCCGCGAGCGTCGCGGCCTCCTGTGCGTCGGGGGCGATCCAGCGGGCAGGCGCGTTGTAGACGGGCTCGGACACGTCCTCGCCGGGCGGGGTGTCGGTGCCGCGCGCATCGGGCAGCAGCGCGAGCACCTTTTCGGGGCGCAGCGCGTCGCGGGCCTGCTCGACCCCGTGGATGAGCACCCGATAACCGCCGGCCGGCAGCGTGCTGTCGTCGGTCAGGCGGATCTCGGGCAGGATCAGGCCGAACTGGCGCGCGACATGGGCGCGCATGTTGGCGATGCGCGCGTCAAGCCCGGTGGCGGGATCGAGCACCATCGCCACCAGATCGGGGGCGAACTGGACGTGGATCTCGTCAAGCTCGAGCATGTCGCCCATCGACGGCTCGGCAGGGGCGGTGTCGGTCTCGGCGGCGGGGGGCGCGGCCTCGGCCCGCGCGGCGGCGCGCTGGGCCAGGAGCGCAAGCCACATCAACAACCCCGCGCCGATCACGAAAGGCACGAACGGCAGCCCCGGAACAAGCGCAAAGACCAGCAGCAGCACCCCCACCGTGACCAGCGCCGCCGGGTAGCGCCCAAGCTGGGCGAAGAGCGTCATGTCCGTCGCCCCCGTGGCGCCGCCGCGCGCGAGCAGGAGCGCCGCGGCGACCGAGATGATCACCGCCGGGATCTGGTTCACCAGCCCGTCGCCCACCGTCAGGATGGCGTAGGTCTCGAACGCCGCCGCCAGCCCCATGCCGTGGTTCATGGTGCCGTTGATCAGCCCGACCACGACGTTCAGCAAAGTGATCAGCAACCCCGCCACCGCATCGCCCTTGACGAATTTCGACGCCCCGTCGAGCGAGCCGAAGAAGGTGGTCTCGGCCTGCTCGGTCTCGCGCCGCGTCTTGGCCTGTTCGTGGGTGATGGCGCCGGCGGACATGTCGGCGTCGATGGCAAGCTGCTTGCCCGGCATCCCGTCGAGCGCGAAGCGCGCGCCGACCTCGGCCATGCGGCCCGCCCCCTTGGTGATGACGATGAAGTTGACGATCAGCAGCACCAGAAAGATCACCACGCCCAGGAACACGCTGCCGCTCATCACGAAATTCGCGAAGCCCTGGATGACGCCGCCGGCGGCGTGGGTGCCGGTGTGCCCCTCGCCGATGATCAGCTTGGTGCTCGAGACGTTCAGCGACAGCCGCAGCATCAGCGAGGCCAGAAGCACCGTCGGAAAGATCGAGAAATCGAGCGGGCGCTGGATGAACAGCGTCACGGTGAACATCAGGATCGCAAGCGCGAAGGACGCGGCCAGCCCGATATCGAGCAGCCACGCCGGGACCGGCAGGATCATCATCACGATCACCGCCATCAGCGCGATCGCGAGCAACACGGTGGGGCGGAACAGGGCGCGGGGATCGGGGGTCATCGAATCGCCTCGAGGCTCAGGGCGCCGGGAGTGGCCACGGGTGTGTCGGCGGTGGAGTTGGCGGCAAAGAGCGACCCAGGCGCGGCAGCCGCGGCGATGTGCGACGCCGCGGCTGTGGACAGCGGCGCGGGCCTGCCGTCGGACCGGGCCACGCCTTGCGGGGTTTCGGTCCGGGTCCGCAACGCGGCGAGCGTGGCCTCGAAGCGCTTGCGATAGCGCTGCGCATGAACCGGCGTGGCCGAGTGGTAGGCGGCGGCGGCGGCGGGCCACGACCCCCGCCGAGCGTAATGCCCGGCAAGCAGCTGCGCTGCGTATCGGGCGTTGGTCACCGGGTCGAGCATCGCCTCGAGCGACGGGAAGGCATGCGAATGCCAGCGGTGATTGATCTGGAAGCACCCCAGATCGACATTGCGGACTCCGGCGGCCAGGGCGCGGCGCGCGGCGCGCAACGCATCCTCGGGCGTGGCGTGCCATGCCCCCTGCCCCGCCACATTGATCGCCCAGGGCCAGGGACGCGGGGTGCCGCGGGCGTCGGCGCGACCCGTTTCGACCAGCGCAACCGCTGCAAGCACCTCCAGCGGAACGGCGCTGCTGCGCGCCGCCGCGCGGGCCGCGGCGTCGCACAGGGCCGCCGGATCATCGACGGGCCGCGCATCGGCGCCGGTGGCAAGCCAAAGCCCGGCCGCCGCGTGCATGATGAGCACCACGACCCCGCCGAGCGCCCCCCGCACGCCCGCAGACCCCACCTGTCGCGCGTCCGCGCCGCCAGGTGGGGCGCGCAAGACGGTGCCGGGCGCTGCCCGTTTCGCGCAACGGGTCGCGAAAACCCCGGCTTTGATCGACGTCATGGCCATGTAACCGCACGCATTCTTGCTGTGTCATGGGGACGCTACTGCCTCTTGATTGACGAATCGTAAGCGCCGGCGGAGTGATCGCCCCGGCCACAGCGACCGTGCGCGCGAACAGATAGTGGCGCGCTTTCTGCCTCGGCCAGCCCGCGCGGGGCGCTGGCCGGGCGCATCGATACGCAGCTTTCGCTTCGACCGTGGGGCTGTTACGCTGCTGCGGCCGGGTGCCATGCAGGCTTGCCCCGCGCCGGGCCCTTTTGTTGCGGGTGCCGTCATTTGCGGCCCGGGCGGGGATGTCGATGTCGCGCCGGCGCGATGCCGCAGTGATCGGGACAGGCTGCAGCAACGGGGGGTGAGCCTTGATGACCGAAACCAACGGAACGCCTGCGCCGACCCGGCCATCGGCGCGCGACCCCGGTCGCCCGCAGCCCCTGCAGACCGGCGCGCACCGCCCGCCGGATCCAGAGCACCGGGACCCGCACCCCTACGCCGCCCTTGATCGTGGCGTCATGGCCAGCCTTGCGCGCATGACCGGCGGCATTTCCCCGCATGCGATGATCGATGCCTGGGGCGACTGGGCGATGCATCTGGCCCGGGCGCCGGGCCGGCAGGTGGAACTCATGGAGCGCGCGCGCGACAACTGGTTCAAGCTGGCACAATTCGCGGCCAGCGGGCTTTCGGGCAAGCCCGCAGAAAAGCCCTTCGCGCCGGGCACATACGACACCCGCTGGTCGCATGAGGGCTGGGACAGGGCACCCTTTGCGCTGTGGCAGCAGGGTTTTCTGGCCTCGCAGGACTGGTGGCAGGCGGCAACGGCCGATCTGCGCGGCCTGCGCAAGCAGAACAACGAGCGCGCGGGCTTCGTGATGCGCCAGCTGCTCGATACCGTGTCCCCGTCGAATTTCCCCGTCGCGAACCCCGAGATCATCGAGGCGACGATGAAAAGCGCGGGGCGCAACCTCATCGACGGCGCGCTGCATTACGCCGACGACGCCCGCCGCGTGCTGACCCAGGAACACCGCCCCGTGCCCGAGCGCTTCGCGCTGGGCAAGGTGCTGGCCGCGACGCCGGGCAAGGTGGTGTATCGCAACGACCTGATGGAACTGATCCAGTATGCCCCCAGCACCGAGAAGGTGCATGCCGAGCCGGTGCTGATCGTGCCGGCCTGGATCATGAAATACTACATCCTCGATCTGTCGCCGCAGAACTCGTTCATCCGCTGGCTGGTCGATCAGGGGCACACGGTGTTCTGCATCTCGTGGCTGAACCCGGGCGCCGATCAGGCCGATCTGTCGCTCGAGGATTACCGCCTGAAGGGCATCATGCAGGCGCTCGATGTGATCGGCGGGATCGTGCCGGACCTGCGGGTTCACGCCAATGGCTATTGCCTGGGCGGCACGCTGCTGGCCATCGCCGCCGCCACCATGGCGCGCGACAATGACGACCGACTGGCCTCGGTCACGCTGATGGCCGCGCAGGTGGATTTCGCCGAAGCGGGCGAGCTGTTGCTGTTTCTCGATGAAAGCCAGGTCGCCTTTCTGGAGGACATGATGTGGTCGCAGGGCTATCTGGACCGGCCGCAGATGTCCGGCGCCTTCGCCGCCATCCGCTCCGAGGACCTGATCTGGTCGCGCGCCGTGCGCCGCTACTATCTGGGCGAGCCCGACCTGCCCACCGATATCGAGGTCTGGGTGAACGACACCACCCGCATGCCGGCACGGATGCATTCGGAATACCTGCGCGGGATATTCCTGGAAAACCGCATCACCGCCGGGCGCTTCGCCGTCGAAGGCCGGGTGATCGCGCTCAAGGACATCGCCGCGCCGATGTTCGTCGTCGCCACCGAAACCGACCATATCGCGCCCTGGCGGTCGGTGTGGAAGACCGCGTTGTTCACCGATTGCGACCTGACCTTCGTGCTGACCAAGGGCGGGCACAACACCGGGATATTGTCCGAGCCCGGCCACCCGCGCCGCCATTACCGCATCGGCCACCGCAAGCCCGGGGCGCATTATCAGGGCCCGGATCGCTGGCTGGCGGCGCATGCGCCGCAGCCGGGATCGTGGTGGCCGGAATGGGCGGCTTGGCTGAAGGCGCACAGCGCGGGCACGCGACCGCCCCCGAAGATGGCAGCCCGGGGGCTGGAGCCGGCACCGGGCAGCTATGTCCTGCTCTCCTGACCGCTCTTCTGACTGCACCCTTGTCCGCGCCCTTGATCCGTCGGACAGCGCCCCGTGCATCCCTTGAAAGCACGCCAGAATGCGGTCTGGTCCGAATAACCGAGCACGGCGGCGGCCTGTTTCACGTCGAGCCCCGGCGCGCGCAGGTAGCCTTCGACGATTTCGAGCCGCCGCGCCCTGACGAGACGCCGCGGCGATGTGCCTTCCCTGCTCAGCCCCCGCCGCAGGGTGCGCGGCGTCAGGCCGAGTTCGGCGGCGATCGCGGCCAGTGTGATCTAGCGCTGGCCAAGGTTGCGCGCGACCAGGCGCGCGACATTGTCCGACAGCAGGCGCGCCCGCTCGGGCACCGCAGTCGCTCACATGACGCTCGATCAGGCTGATCAACGCCGCATCCTCGGTCCGGTGAACCCGGCCAAGACTGCCCGGCACCATGCAAAGGCGGTTGCCGGCTTGGCCAAAGCGCACGGGCGCGTGGAAAATCGCCTCCGGCGCCTCGGGTGGCGCCGCCGCGCGATGCTCGAGCTGCACCTTGATCGGCCGCCATTCCGGATCAAGGGGCATTCGGATCAGCCGGGTGGTTGGCTGGGGCCCGGTGCTGGATGAGGATCACGAGGAGGCGGCCGAGGTCATCGCCAAGGCCGACCCGCGCCATGTCGAGGCGCTGACGAAGCGTGGTATCGAGAACCTCGACCACGTTTTCTGCGCGCCCATCTCGGCGGGAGTGTTCGGCCACGAGAACGAGGTCGGGCGGCGGATGATCCGGGTGCTGAGCTTTCATGCCCCCGACCTCGACGCGGTGCACGCGCTGTGGGCGCATCCGATCGACGGGATCGTGTGCCATGTCGATCTGACGGGACGACAGGTGCTGCGCGTGGTCGACACCGGCTACACGCATTGACCTGCTCCCCGGTCGTCCCTCATTCAAAACGAGAGTCCTCGGGGCTGATAGTTGTCGTTTTGGGCTTGGGCAAGCGCGCCGAGCGAGGAGCCCTCAGATAGCTCAAGCGCTCGGCGCGCTTCAGCGGGTGTTTTGTTGCCCAGCGATGAGTGTGGCCTGATGTGGTTGTAATCATAGCGCCACAGGCCCAGTTTTCGCCGTGCATCGTCCAGGCTGTCGAAGATTTCCTCATTAAGGCATTCATCGCGCAGACTGCCATTGAACGACTCGATATAGCCATTCT
>PUOA01000332.1 GCA_003551925.1 Paracoccaceae bacterium | reverse complement strand
GTGGCGCCCGACGCGGTGGTGCTGGCGAAGGCCGAAGACCCCGCGGCGCTGCTGGCGATCCGCCGTCGCCTGCGCCCGGCGCAGGGCCTTGTGGCGCTGATCGAAAGCCCCGCGGGGCTGGCGGCGGCGCGCGCGCTGGCACAGCAGGCCGAGCGGCTGGCCTTCGGGTCGATCGATTACGCGCTGTCGCTGGGTGCCGCGCACCGCCCCGACATCCTGGCCCCCGCGCGGGCCGAACTCGTTCTGGCGTCGGCGCTTGCCGGCCGCGCCGGTCCCATCGACGGCGTGACCACCGCGTTGCGCGACCCCGAGGCGCTGTGCGCCGATGTCGCCCGCGCGCGCGACGAGGGCTTCGGCGGCAAGCTGCTGATCCACCCCGCGCAGGTGGTCGCGGCGCTGCGCGGCTTCGCGCCCGACGCGGCAACGCTGACCCAGGCGCGCGCGGTTCTGGCGTCGCTGGGCGACGATGCGGGCGCGCAGGCGCAGGGCGGGCACATGGTCGACCTGCCGGTGATCGCCGCCGCGCGCCGCACCGTCGCCCGCGCCGAGGCGATGGCGCGCCGTATCGCCGAATCCGAAGGAGCGCAGCCATGACCGACACCATCACCCGCACGCTGGCCGCCTATGCCGCCGAACTGCGGTTCGAGGACCTGCCCGGCCCGGTGGTCGCGCGCAGCAAGGCGCTGATCCTCGATTTTCTGGGCAGCGTGGTGCGCGCGCGTGTGGCATCGGATTCCACCCCGGCGCTGCTGACGATGCTGCGCGACATGGGGCTGGATGCGCCGGGTCCCTGCGCGGTGCCCGGAACGGAGCTGCGGTTCCAGCCGCCGGTGGCGGCGCTGGTCACCGGGATGCTGGGCCACTCGCTGGATTTCGACGACACGCATGCTGCCTCGTCGCTGCACCCGTCGGCGCCCGTGGTGTCGGCGGCGCTTGCGGTGGGGCAGGCGCGCGGTGCCTCGGGCGCCGAGGTGCTGACCGCGATCATCGCCGGGTTCGAGATCTGCTGCCGGCTGGGGCTGGCGCTCGACCCCGCCCGCCACTACGCGCGCGGGTTCCATCCGACCGCCACGGCGGGAACCTTCGGCGCCGCCGCCGCCGCCGCGCGCCTGATGGGCTGCGATGGCGCGGGCGTGGCGGCGGCGCTGGGTGTCGCCGGGTCACAGGCGGCCGGATCGTTGCAGTTTCTGGAAAACGGCGCCTGGAACAAACGCTGGCAGGTGGGACAGGCGGCGATGAACGGCGTGCTGGCGGGTGCGCTCGCGGCGTCGGGGTTCCACGCCGCGCGCGCGCCGATCGAAGGCAAGGCGGGCTTCCTGCACGGCTACACCGACGGCGCCGACCCCGACCGCGCCATCCGCGGGCTGGGGCAGGACTACGAGACGATGCGGATCGGCGTGAAGCCCTATCCGGCATGCCGCTACACCCATGCCGCGCTCGACGGGTTGAAGGCGCTTCGCGAGGATGGGCTGGACCCCGCCGCGATCCGGCGCGTCACCATCGGGCTGCACCGCAACGGCATCACCCTGACCGCCGATCCGATCGACGCCAAGCGCCGCGCGCGCTCGGTGGTCGAGGGGCAGTTCTCGATGCCGTTCACCGCCGCGGTGATGCTGCTCCAGGGCAGCTTCGGCTGGGACGACTACGCCCGGCTGGGCGCGCCCGAGATCGAGGCGATGGCGGAGCGCGTCGACGTGGTGCGCGATCCTGGCCTGGAAGGCGGCGCGCATCCCTTCGGCGCCACCGTGCAGGTCGACACCGACACCGGCACGCGACATGTGCGCATCGACGATCCGAGCGGCGAACCGGAGAGCTTCCCCGACAATCTGGCGTTGCTCGAGAAGTTCTTCACGCTCGCCGAGCCGGTGCTCGGGCCGGACACCGGAGCCTTCGCCGATGCCGTGCTGGAGCTGCACAAGCGCACCGATCTGCGCGCGCTGCAGAACGGCCCCGCCTGAGCGCCGCGCGACGGGCTCAGCCGCTCAGCCGCTCAGCCGGTCCGGCGCTCCGGCGCGGCTTGCGCGAAAAGACCATCTTCTGCGAGATCAGCTTGTCGGGCGGTCCCAGCCACGCATAGGCCAGCAGGGACGGTTCCAGATCCGCCACCGTGATGCGGTGCGTCTGCCCCGGCGGGTTGAAGATCATCGACCCGGGGACATAGACCCCCTGATCGTTCTGCGACAGCGCCCCCGACAGGCAGATATAGGATTCCGTGATCCCGTCATGGGCATGCGCCGGATAGATGCAGGCCGGCGCGAACAGCACCAGCCCCAGGATGATCTGATCGCTGGGCACCGGTCCGGTCGGGCCGACCAGCTCGGCATAGGCGTATTTCTGGTCCAGCCCGCGCGGCACCTTGTCGTAGCCGTATTGCCAGCTCAGATCCTGCTGCAGCCCGTCGATGCTGCGGATCACATCCGCCATCGGCGTCTTGCGCCCCTGGTCGAGCGCGCGGCGCAGATGCGCGGTCACCGGCTTGCGCGCGGCGTCGGTGCCGCGCAGGGCGGGGTTGGCGCGCAGCACGCCGCCGATGCGCTCGCGCACCTGCCGCTGGTGCGCGCGGATGGTGGCGCTGCCCCCGGCGGCGATGGCGCGATACATCGCCAGGAAATCGCGCAGCAGGTAGACCCATGCCGGGCGGGCCGAAAGCCGGATCGGGGGCGGGGCGTCTTCCATGTCCCATGCCATGCGCCGCCCCCTGCGGCAAGGACCGTCCTCAAGCGACACGCGCGCGCCGTGCCGCGACAGCGCGCGGCGCAATTACCCCTGCTGCGCTGCACGGCGGGCCGGCTCAGGCGCGGTGCTCCATCTGCGCGACGCCGAGCGCGGCGAGCACCCTGGCTTCGATGTCGGGGGCGTTCATACGCGCCACGGCATACATGTCGCGCGGGCTGGCCTGGTCGATGAACGTGTCAGGCAGCACCATCGAGCGGTATTTCAGCCCGCGGTCGAACACGCCTTCCTCGGCCAGAAGCTGCGCGACATGGCTGCCGAAGCCGCCGATGGCGCCTTCCTCGATGGTGATCAGCGCCTCGTGATGCGCGGCAAGCTGCAGGATCAGGTCGCGGTCGAGCGGTTTGGCGAAGCGCGCATCCGCCACGGTCGGGGCCATCCCGCGCGCGGCCAGCGCCTCGGCCGCGGTCAGCACCTCGGCCAGCCGCGTGCCGAAGGACAGCAGCGCCACGCGGCTGCCCTCGCGCAGCACGCGGCCACGGCCCAGGGGCAGGGGGGTGCCGCGTTCGGGCATCTCGACGCCCACGCCCTCGCCGCGCGGGAAGCGGAACGCGATGGGGCCTGCGTCATGCGCGGCGGCGGTGGCGACCATATGCACCAGTTCGGCCTCGTCCGCGGCGGCCATGACGGTGAAGCCCGGCAGGTTGGCCAGATACGCGATGTCGAACGCGCCGGCATGCGTCGGCCCGTCGGCGCCCACCAGCCCGGCGCGGTCGATGGCGAAGCGCACCGGCAGGCGCTGGATCGCCACGTCGTGCACGACCTGGTCATAACCGCGCTGCAGGAAGGTCGAATACATCGCGCAGAAGGGTTTCATCCCCCCCGCCGCCAACCCCGCGCAGAAGGTCACGCCGTGCTGTTCGGCGATGGCCACGTCGAACATCCGCGCCGGGAAGCGCTCGGCGAACAGGTTCAGGCCGGTGCCGTCGGGCATGGCGGCGGTGACGGCGACGATGCGGTCGTCATGCTCGGCCTCGGTGATGAGCGATTGCGCGAACACCTTGGTGTAGCTCGGCGCGTTCGATGGCGCCTTGTGCTGCTTGCCGCTGAGCACATCGAACTTTGCGGTGGCGTGGCCGCCGTCGCGCGCCTGCTCGGCGGGTTTGTAGCCCTTGCCCTTGGTGGTCGACACATGGATCAGCATCGGCCCCGTGGCGCGCTGATGGGCGGCGCGCAGCACCGTCAGCAGCTGATCCATGTCATGCCCGTCGATGGGGCCGAGATACTTGAAGCCCAGCTCCTCGAACAGCGTGCCGCCGATGGTGGCGTGCTTGAGCAGGTCCCTGGCGCGGCGCGCGCCCTCCTGGAGCGGGCCGGGCAGCAGGCCCACGGCGTTCTGCGCGGCGGTCTTGAGGTCGTGCAGCGGCGCCTCGGCGTAAAGCCGCGACAGGTAGGAGGACATCGCGCCCGTGGGCGGCGCGATGGACATCTCGTTGTCGTTCAGGATCACGAACATCCGCCGGCCCAGATGCCCCGCGTTGTTCAGCGCCTCATAGGCCATGCCGGCGCTGATCGCGCCGTCGCCGATCACTGCCACCGCGTCGCCCAGCGCCGGGTCCGGCGCGCCGCCCAATTCGCGCGCCATCGTGAAGCCCAGCGCGGCCGAGATGCTGGTCGAGCTGTGCGCGGCGCCGAACGGGTCATAGGGGCTTTCCGAGCGTTTGGTAAAGCCCGACAGCCCGTCCTTCTGGCGCAGCGTGCGGATGCGGTCGCGCCGCCCGCTGAGGATCTTGTGCGGATAGCACTGGTGCGACACGTCCCAGATCAGCCGGTCGCGCGGGGTGTCGAACACCGCGTGCAGCGCCACGGTGAGTTCCACGACGCCCAGCCCCGCGCCCAGATGCCCGCCGGTTTCCGACACCGCGCTGATGGTTTCCGCGCGCAATTCGTCGGCCAGCTGGCGCAGCTGTCGGTCGCTGAGCCCGCGCAGATCGGCGGGGCTGCGCACGCGGTCCAGAAGCGGGGTCAGGGGTCGGTCGGTCATCGCGGGCCTTTCATCTGTCGCGCGCCACCACGAAGCGCGCGGCCGCGCGCAGCGGGTCGGCTGCCGGGCCATAGGGCGCGAGCGCGTTCTGCGCAACCGACACCAGCTCATGCGCGCGGGCGCGGGCGGCGTCCAGCCCCATCAGCGACACGAAGGTCGCCTTGCCGGCCGAGGCGTCCTTGCCCACGCGCTTGCCGGTGGCGTCCGTGTCGCCCTCCACATCCAAGATGTCATCGGCGATCTGGAAGGCAAGCCCCAGCGCGCGGGCGTAGCCTGCCAGCGGCGCGGTGTCGGCCCCGGCCATGCGCGGCCCCGCGCAGGCCGCCCAGCCGATCAGCGCGCCGGTCTTGGCGGCCTGCAGCGCGGTGATGTCATCAAGCTCCAGCGGCGCGGCGGCGGTTTCGGCGGCGATGTCCTGCGCCTGCCCCAGCACCATGCCCGCCGCCCCCGACGCGACCGCAAGCGAGCCGATCAGCGCCAGCCGCGCGCGCGGCTCCAGCGCCTCGGCGCCCGCCAGCAGCTCGAAGGCCAGCGTCTGCAGCGCGTCGCCGGTCAGCACGGCGGTCGCCTCGTCCCATTTGACATGCACGGTGGGCTGGCCGCGGCGCAGGTCGTCGTCATCCATGCAGGGCAGATCGTCATGGACCAGCGAATAGGCGTGCAGCGCCTCGATCGCGGCGGCGGCGTCGAGCGCGGCCTCGGGCGGCACATCATGCAGCCGCGCGGATTCGAGCACCAGAAACCCGCGCAGCCGCTTGCCGCCGGTGGCCGCGTAGCCCATCGCCTGGCGCACCGCGCTGTCGGGCAGGGCAGCCACCGCCACCTGCAACCGGCGTTCCACCTGCGCCGCGTCGGCAGCCAGCCGGTCGGCGAAGCTCATTTGGCGGAAAAGGGTTCGGTGCCGTCGGGGGTGCCGGACTGGGACAGGCGGATCGCCTCTACCCGCTCCTGCGCCGCCGACAGCCGGGCCTCGCAATGCGCCTTGAGCTTCGCGCCGTGCTCGTAGAGCCGGATCGAATCCTCCAGCGGCACGTCGCCGCGCTCGAGCTGCGTGACCACGTCCTCGAGCGCCTTCAGCGCGGCCTCGAAGCTCATCGCGCTCACATCGGCGTCGGTCCTGGTGTCGGTCCCGGTCCCGGTCCCGGTCTCGTTCTGGGTCATTGTCCGTTGTCCTTCAGCACCTGCACATGCGCCGCGACGCAGCGGCCCAGCGCATCGAGGTCGTAGCCGCCTTCGAGCACCGACACCAGCCGCCCCGCGCATGCCTCGCGGGCGAGGGCGCAGAGCTCGGCGGTGATCCAGGCGAAATCCTCGTCCTCGAGCGACAGGTTCGCCAGCGGATCGGCGCGGTGCGCGTCGAACCCGGCGGACACCAGAAGCAGTTGCGGCGCGAAGTCGCGCAGGCGCGGCAGCGCGTGTTCGGACCACGCGGCCCGGAATGCCGTGCCGTCGGCGTCGGGGGGCAGGGGCAGGTTGAGCACCGTGCCATGCGCGCCACGCTCATCGGGCGCGCCCGAGCCCGGCCAGAGCGGCATCTGGTGGCTCGAGACGAACAGCGCGCGCCCCTCGCTCCACAGCAAATCCTGCGTGCCGTTGCCGTGATGGACATCGAAATCCACCACCGCCACGCGCTCCAGCCCGTGATGGTCGAGCGCGCGCTTCGCCGCGATCGCCACGGTGCCGAACAGGCAGAAGCCCATCGGCGTCGCAGTCTCGGCGTGGTGGCCGGGCGGGCGCATGGCGACGAAGGCGTTGGTCACGTCGCCGGCCAGCACCATGTCCACCGCGCGGCACGCGCCCCCGACCGCGCGCTGCGCCGCGCGCAACGAGCCGGGTGAGACATGCGTGTCCGCGTCAAGCTGGTAGATGCCGGCGGCCGGGATCGCGTGGCGGATGCGCTGCAGATACTCGGGCGGGTGGCAGCGCAGCAGCTCGGCATCCTCGGCCAGCGGAGCCTCGTGCCGGACCAGATCGGCGAATCGCGGCTCGGACAGCTCCTCCAGCACGCGCTCCAGCCGGGCCACGCGTTCGGGGTGCCCCTGCGGGGTGACATGCTCCAGCGCGTCAGGGTGCGTGATCAGGGCAGTGCTCATGCGCGCGAGCGTAATCCATCGCCGCAAGCGGGAAAAGGGCGATCTGCACAGCGATTGGGCAGCGCGCGTAGGCGTCGGTTATCCGATAGCAGCGCCCCCGTCATCGCCTGACAGCGCGGCGCTATTGCCCGGCAGGCCCGGTCTGCCGCTGATCGAGGGCAGCGGACACCGCACCCGGCACCACAACCCCGGCACGGCCCGCCCGACAGCAACGCAACACCGGAGACCGACCCCATGACCTTCACCGTTCCCCGCGCCGCCACCCACCCACTGCGCCTTGCCACCGCCATC
>PUOA01000269.1 GCA_003551925.1 Paracoccaceae bacterium | reverse complement strand
GCGCTGCTGATCACCGGGATCGGCGCCTTCGTGATGCTCTATGCGGCGCGCTACCTGGCCGGGCATCCGCAGTACAACCGCTTTGCGCTCTATCTGTTCAGCTTCATGCTGTCGATGCTGGGGCTGGTGCTGGCCGACAACCTGGTCACGCTGTTCGTGTTCTGGGAATTGACGACCTTCACCTCGTACCTGCTGATCGGCTTTTCGCATGGCGATCCGAAATCCCGGCGCAACGCGCTGCAGGCGCTCTTGCTGACGGCGGCCGGCGGGCTGGCGCTGCTGGCGGGGCTGATCCTGCTGGGAATGACGCAGGGCACGTTCGAGATATCGGAAATCAACGCCGCGGGCAGCCTGGCCGGTGAGCCCTATTACCTGTTGATCCTGCTGCTGTTCCTGGCCGGCGCCTTCACCAAGTCTGCGCAGGTGCCGTTCCATTTCTGGTTGCCCAACGCGATGGCCGCGCCGACGCCGGTTTCGGCCTACCTGCACTCGGCCACGATGGTGAAGGCCGGGGTCTACCTGCTGGCGCGGATGCATCCGTCGCTGTCGGGCAGCGATGTCTGGGTCTGGGTGCTGACGATCTTCGGCGCGGTGACCGCGGTTTTCGCCTCACTGATGGCGCTGCGGCAGATCGATCTGAAGCAGACGCTGGCCTATACGACCTTGATGGCGCTGGGTACGCTGACGATGTTCCTGGCCGGGTCGACGGGCTATGCGATCACCGCGGCGATGACCTTCCTGCTGGTCCATTCGCTTTACAAGGCGTGCCTCTTTCTCACCATCGGCGTGATCGACCATGCCACGGGCACGCGCGATGCCGACGTGCTGGGCGGACTTGCGCGGGCGATGCCGATCACGGCGACGATGGCGGCGCTGGCGGGGCTGGCCATGGCGGGGATCCCGCCCTTCCTGGGCTTCATCGCCAAGGAGGTCGCCTATGCCGGCGCGCTGGAAATGCGGCTGTGGCTGTTTGTGGTGCCGATGGCGCTGGTCGCCTTCGCGCTGATGTTCGCGGTGGCCGGGATCGTGGCCTACAAGCCGTTCTACGGCCCGCAGGGCAAGCTTCCGGCCGAGCCGCATGAAGGCCCCTGGCCCATGCTGCTGGGTCCGGTGGTGCTGGGCGTGCTGGGGCTTGTCTTCGGGCTGCTCCCGGGGCTGAGCGCCTACTACCTGATCGAACCCGCCGTGGCCGCCGTGATGGGCGCGCCTGACGAAGGCGGGCGCGTCAAGCTCTGGGCCGGGTTCAACCTGCCGCTGCTGCTGAGCGTGATCACCTTCGCGCTCGGCTTCGTGCTCTACCGCGTGCATCTGGACCTGCGCGAACGCCTCGCGCGGATCGAAGCGGGCGCGCCCGACCTCGATGCCGGGTGGGACGTGTTCCTTGACCGCTTCATGGCGCTGGCCAAGGGGCAGACGCGCTGGATCCAGACCGGGGTGCTGCGGCAATACATGTTCGCCACCTTCGCGGTGTTTGCCGCCACGGTGCTGGTCACGCTGATCGCGCGCGACGCGGGCGAGGTGAATCTGGCCTTTGCCGGGCTGAGCTTCATGGAATGGGGCGTGGCGCTGCTGATCGTGGCGGGCACGGCGCTGGTGGTGCTGACCTCGTCGCGGATCGTGGCGCTGGTGGGGCTGGGCGTCGTGGGGATCGGCGTGGCGCTGATCTTCATCATGTATTCGGCCCCCGACGTGGCGATCACGCAGCTTCTGGTCGAACTCCTGGTGGTGGTGCTGCTGGCGCTGGCGTTCCTGAAGATGCCCAATCTGGACCCCGGCGGCGCGCAGCGGCACAGCATTCCCAACGCGGTCCTGGCCGGCGCCGTGGGCGTGCTGACCAGCATCGTGGTGCTGCTGGTGGTCGACCAGCCCTTCGACCGGCGCCTGAGCGACTTCTTCGAGGCCGCCAGCTGGACCGAGGCCTTCGGGCGCAACATCGTCAACGTCATCCTGGTGGACTTCCGCACGCTTGATACCTTCGGCGAGATCGCGGTCGTGCTGATCGCCGCGCTGGGCGCCTTCGTGCTGCTCAAGGGCGCGGCGCGGGCACGCGGGGCAAGGGAGGACAAGGAATGAACTCGATCATCTTTTCCGCCGCCGCCCGGCTGCTGGTGGCGCTTCTGTTCGTGTTTTCGCTGTTCATGCTGCTGCGCGGGCACCACCTGCCCGGCGGCGGGTTCATCGGCGGGCTGATCGGGGCGGTGGCCTTCATCGTCTACTCGCTGGCTTGCGGCCCGGCCGAGGCGCGCGCCGCGCTGCGCCTGTCGCCCGAGGTCATCGCCACATGGGGGCTGGGGATCGCGCTGCTGGCGGGGCTCTTTGCCTTCGTCATGGGCGACCCGCTGTTCACCGGGCAATGGTACTGGGTCGGCGGCGACAGCTACGAGACGGCGGCGTTCTCGATCAACTCGGTGCTGGTGTTCGATATCGGCGTGTATCTGGTGGTGCTGGGCGGGATCCTGTCGCTGACCTACGCTTTCGAAGAGGAGACCTGAGCATGGAAGCCCTCACCGCTCTCGTGATCGGCGTGCTGACCGCCGCCTCGGTCTATCTGATGCTGGCGCGGACCTTCATGCGCTTCCTGTTCGGGCTGGTGCTGCTGTCGAACGCGGCCAACCTGACCATCTTCGCCTCGGGGCGGATGACCAAGGGCGCGCCGGCGCTGGTGCCCTATGGCGAGGACGCGCCGCTGGGCGTGGTCGGCAACGCGCTGCCGCAGGCGCTGGTGCTCACGGCGATCGTGATCGGCTTCGGGCTGCTGGCCTTTACGCTGGCGCTCGCGTTCGAGGCGTATCGAAGAATGCAGACCGTCGACACCGACGCGATGCGCTTTGCCGAACCCAAGGAGGACGCCGACACATGAGTTGGGTTCTTGTGATGCCCATCGCCGTGCCATTCGCGGCGGCGGTGGGGGCCTATCTGCTGCGCAATTTCACCGCCGGGCGCTACGTTTCGCTGGCCGGCTCGGTGCTGTCGCTGGTGGCGTCGGCGGTGCTGATGGCGGCAGTGCTGGAGCACGGCGTGATCGCGGGGCAGATGTCCAACTGGGACGCGCCCTTCGGGATCACGCTGGTGGCCGACTACCTGGCCGCGGTGATGGTGGTGATCACCGCGATCACCGGGCTGGCAACCGCGATCTATGCGCTGGGCGAGATCCCCGAGCATGTCGAGGGTCTTGGCTTTCACGCGCTGTTTCAGGTGCTGATCGCCGGCGTCACCGGCGCGTTCCTGACGGGCGACCTGTTCAACCTCTATGTCTGGTTCGAGGTGATGCTGATCGCGTCCTTCTCGCTGCTGGTGATCGGCGGCGGCAAGGAGCGGCTGGACGCGGGCATCAAGTATGTGGCGCTGAACCTCGTCTCGACGCTGATCTTCCTGTCGGGGATCGGGCTTCTGTATGGCCTGACGGGCACGCTCAACATGGCCGATCTGCGCGGCGCGGTGGCCGATCTGGACAACCAGGGGCTGGTGACCGTGATCGCGATGATGTTCATGGTCGGCTTCGGGGTGAAGGCGGCGGTGTTCCCGCTGTTCTTCTGGCTGCCCGCCTCGTATCACACGCCGTATTTCGCGATCTCGGCGGTGTTCGCGGGACTGCTGACCAAGGTCGGGGTCTACGCGCTGATGCGGATGTTCACGCTGGTCTTCGTGGGCGATGTGGGCTTCACGCATGAGATCCTGATCTGGGTGTCGTTGCTGACCATGTTCACCGGCGTGATCGGGGCGGCGGCGCAGACCGATTTCCGCAAGATCCTGAGCTTCCACATCATCAGCCAGATCGGTTACATGACGCTGGGTCTGGCGCTGTTCACGCCGCTCGCGCTGATGGGGGGCGTGTTCTATCTGGTCCACCACATCATCGTGAAGGCGAACCTGTTCTTCGTGGCGGGGCTGGCAAAGCAATACGCGGGCAGCACGGACCTGAACCGGATCGGGGGCTTGTACAAATCCGCCCCGCTGCTGGCGGCGCTGTTCATCATCCCGGCGTTCTCGCTCGCGGGGTTTCCGCCGCTGTCGGGGTTCTGGGCGAAATATCTGATCGTCGTCGCCGCGCTGGAGATCGAAGCGTGGTTCGTCGCTTTCGTGGCGCTGCTGGTGGGCTTGCTCACCATCTTCTCGATGACCAAGATATGGGGCATGGCGTTCTGGAAGCCGCACCCCGACGGGATCGACCCCACCCCCGACCGCGCTCCGCCGGGCGTGACGCGCGCGATGATGGCGCCGATCGCCGGGCTGGCGGCGATGACCATCGTGATCGGCTTCTATCCCGAACCCTTCGTGCAGTTCGCCGAAACCGCCGCGATGCAACTCCTGTTGCCCAATGACTACGTGGACACGGTGCTGGGGGCGCGGCCATGAACGGACTGGTGATCAACCTGCTGCTGGCCTTCGCCTGGGCGGCGATGACGGGCGATTTCAGCTTCATGTCGCTGGCCACCGGCGCGGTGCTGGGCTTCTTCGCGCTGTGGATCTCGCAGCCGCTGACGGGGATCGACCGGCTCTATTTCCAGCGCTTCTGGCGGTCGGTCTATCTGGGCCTGTTCTTCCTGTGGGAGCTGCTGCTGTCCTCGGTCAAGGTGGCGTGGGACGTCATCCGCCCCGTGCCGCAGAACAATCCCGCGCTGATCGAAATCCCGCTGACCGTGAAGTCGGATTTCGAGATCCTGCTGCTCACGAACCTGATCTCGCTCACGCCGGGCACGCTCAGCGTCGACGTGACCGAGGACCGCGAGACGCTGATCGTCCACGCCATGTTCGCCGACGATGCCGAGGAACTGACGCGCGACATCAAGGAGGGGTTCGAGCGCCTGATCATGGGGGTATTCGAAAAATGACCGCAGCCGGGTTTCTGGAGATCGCCGTTCAGGTGTCGCTGTTCCTGATCGTTGTCGGCATGGCGGTGGCGATGCTGCGGCTGGCGATCGGACCGTCGCTGGCCGACCGCGTCGTGGCGCTGGACATGATGACGGTGACGATCATCTCGTTTTGCGGGGTTTACGCCGTGTTCATGGACGAGCCGTCGTTTCTGGACGTCGCCATCGTGCTCGCGCTGGTGGGCTTTCTGGCGACGGTGGCGCTGGCGCGCTACGCCGAACGGCGGCTGGAGCGTGACAAGGAGCAGCAGAAACAGATCGGGTCCGAGGAGCGGAAATCATGATCGAGGTTCTGGTCGGACTGTTCCTGCTGGCGGGCGCGGGCTTTGTGCTGGTTGCGGCAATCGGTATCGTGCGGTTGCCCGATCTGCTGACACGGATGCATGCCTCGACCAAGGCCGGCACGCTGGGCGCGCTTCTGGTGCTGGTGGGCCTGGGGCTCCATCAAGGTGACGCGCCGGTGATCACCAAGGCCGTGGCGACGGCGCTGTTTCTGCTGCTGACCGCGCCGATTGCCGCGCACATGATCGGGCGCGCGCATGCGCGGGTGATGCAGAAGCTCAAGAAAACCGGCAGCGCGCAGGACTGAGCCGACGGCAACGCGGCGCCTGCGCGATCAGGCTGCGGGGCGGGGGTCGCTGGTGTCGCCCGCGCTTGCGCGGCGCTTGCGCAATTCCGCGAAATGGTCGAGCTCGGCGCGTGTCCAGGCGGCGATGTCCCAGCGCCGCGCGCAGCGACGCAGGCTTCCCATGCGCGAGGCGGCCTCGTCGGTTTCCATCGCCAGCGCCTGATCCAGCGCCGAGTCCATCGACGCGTGCGAGAACGGATTGACCGGGATCGCGCCGTCCAGCAGCACCGCCACACCGGCAAATTCCGACAGGATCAGCACGCCGGGACGGCCGGGGTCCTGCGCCGCACAGAACTCCGAGGCCACCAGGTTCAGCCCGTCCGCCAGCGGCGTGATCGAGGCGATGTCGGCGGCGGCGTAATACGCCACCAGCTGCGCCAGCGGGATCGATTGCGAGATCAACGTCACCGGTTGCCATTCGAGCGATCCATAGGCGCCGTTGATGCGGCCCGACAGCGCCTCGATTCGGTCCTGAACCTCGGCATAGGCGGTCATGTTGCGGTTCGCGCCCACCGACACCAGCATCAGCCGCACCTTGCCGTGCAACTCGCGCCGCCGTTCCAGCAGCCGCGCGAAGGCTTCGAGCTGCTCGATGTTGCCCTTGGTATAGTCGGTGCGCGAGACCGACAGGATCAGCTTGCAGTCACCCAGTTCCTCGCGGATCGCGTTGCGCTTCTCGATAACCTCGTCCGAGCGCGCGAGCTCGGCGAGATAGTCGAAATTCACCCCCACCGGGCGGGTGTGGATGGCGATGCGGCGGCCATAGTAGTTCAGCATCAACGGCATCCGGCGATCGTTCAGAGCGCCGCCGGTGGCGGCCAGGCTGGTGGGGGTGTCGCAGTCCTCGACCAGCTGCGCGCCGGTCAGGCTGCGCACCACGGCGGCGAAGTTCTGCGCATAGCGCGGGATGTGAAAGCCCACCGAATCGCAGGTCAGCAGGCTGTTGATGATCTCGCCCCGCCACGGCTGGACGTTGAACATGTCGGGCGACGGGAACGGGGTGTGGTGGAAGAAGCAGATCGTCGCGTTGGGCTTGAGCTGGCGCAGATAGCCCGGCACCAGCCACAGGTTGTAGTCGTGCACCCAGATCACCGCGTCCTCGGTCGCCTGCTCGGCGGCGGCTTCGGCGAAGGCCCAGTTCACCGCGCGAAAGGTGGGCCAGTCCACGGGGTCGTAGTTGTAGCGTTCCTTGAAGCCGTGGAGGATGGGCCAGAACGCCTCTTTCGATGTGATGTGGTAGAAGCTGCGCACCTGTTCGGCGGTCAGCGGCAGGCGGCTGACGCTGTAGGTTCCGTAGCTGTCCGAGATCTCGATCACCGGGTCAAACCCGGGGTTCGAGGTGTCCTCGGCCAGTTTCCAAGCCACCCAGGCGCCGCGGTCGGCCTTGCCCAGAAAGCCCTTGAGCGTGGGCACGATCCCGTTGGGGCTGGAATGCTCGCGCAGCACCAGCTGGCCGTCCTGCTCGACTTCCTCGTAGGGTTGGCGGTGATAGACGATGACCAGATCGGATTTCATGCGGGGATCTCCGGGGGGGCGGGGTGCAGGCCGTGGGCGTGGATCCCCTCGATGATGCCGGCGGCGCCGATGGCGTTGCAGCGATGCGCGCGCGGCAGCTCGGACACGGCGTGCAGCAGCCCCTCCTCCGCTCCGCCGACCACGGCCCCGTGCAG
>PUOA01000337.1 GCA_003551925.1 Paracoccaceae bacterium | reverse complement strand
GTGGACAGGTCCAGCCAGTCCCCCGCCCCGAAACGCGCGATGGCCGCATCGATGTTTCCGCCGTGATCGCGCATCGCGCCCGCCGTTGCGTTCATGTCCCGCGCCTACTGCGCAGGGACGCCACGCGCAAGCCGGAGCGGCGGACGCGGGCGCGAGCCGGTGTCGTCTGGCCGACATTTCAGGTCAAATAAATACATAAAAATCAGTCTTATAGATGCCATACAAAACATTGTTCAGAACAAACTTGACATTTGACGAAGCCCTCGGGCAATGTCCCCCGAGGGAGAGGGCCCGGGAGGACTCGCACATGCAGCCACTGCTCGAGGTGCGCGGGCTGACCAAGTCGTTCGGCGGGGTTGCGGCGCTGTCGGACGGGCGCTTCACGCTGCAACCCGGATCGGTGCACGCGCTCTGCGGCGGCAACGGTGCGGGCAAGTCGACCTTTCTGACCATCGTCATGGGCATTCAGCAGCGCGACAGCGGCACGATTCGCGTCAAGGGGCGCGACGTGACCTTCGCCCGCCCGTCGGATGCGCTCGACGCCGGCATCTCGATCATCGAGCAGGAGCTCAGCCCCGTCCCGGCGATGTCGGTGGCCGAGAACATCTATCTGGGGCGCGAGCCGGTGGGCCTGCTGGGCCGGGTCGATTTCCGCCGGATGAACCGCGATGCGCAGGCCCTTCTGGACCAGCTGCATTTCAACATCTCGGCGCGGCGGCTGATGATGGACCTGACCGTGGCCGAGCTGCAGCTCGTCGAGATCGCCAAGGCGCTGTCCTACAACGCCGAGATCATCATCATGGACGAACCCACCTCGGCGCTGGGCGAGGCCGAGGCCGACCAGCTTTTCGCCGCCGTTGCCCGCCTCAAGGAGCAGGGCAAGGGGATCATCTATGTCTCGCACCGGCTGTCCGAGATCTTCGGGATCGCCGACACCTACACCGTGTTCCGCGATGGCCGCTTCATCGACAGCGGCGCGGTGGCCGATGTCACCCGCGACCGGCTGATCGAGATGATCGTCGGCCGCCCCCTGACCGAGGAATTCGCCAAGACCAACACCCCCACCGACGAGACGGTGTTCACCCTGCGCGGGCTCAACACCGCGGGCTGGGTGCGCGATGTCTCGCTCGATCTGCGGCGCGGCGAGATCGTGGCGCTCTACGGGCTGATGGGCTCGGGGCGGTCCGAGATCTTCGAGCGTCTGTTCGGCCTGGGCTCGGACGAGGGCGGCGAGATCACGCTGTTCGGCGAGCGCGTGCACCTGTCCACGCCGAAAGAGGCGATCGACCGCGGGCTGGCCTTCGTGACCGAGGACCGCAAGGGGTCGGGGCTGAACCTGATGGCCAGCGTCCGCGACAACATCTGCATGGCGCGGCTGGATGAGCTGTCGCCGCTGGGGGTGATGCGCCGCCGCCGCGAGGTGAGCGCCGCCGCGCAGATGATCGAAGCCTTCGGCATCCGCACGCCCAACGACCGCATCGACGTCTCGGGGCTGTCGGGGGGCAACCAGCAGAAGGTGGTGCTGGGCAAGTGGTTCCTGACGCAGCCGAAGATCCTGCTGCTGGACGAGCCCACGCGCGGCGTCGATGTCGGCGCCAAGCGCGAGATCTACCGCGTGATGTCCGAATTCGCGCAGGGCGGCGGCGCGGTGATCATGGTCAGTTCGGAAACCGACGAGGTGCTGGGCATGGCCGACCGCGTGGTGGTCATGCGCGACGGCCGCGTCAGCGGCGAGGTGGCGCGCAAGGACATGTCGGCGGCGGCGCTGCTGCATCTGGCCGCCTGAGACCCGCCGACAGGGGAGAGAGGGAAGCATGAACACCAAGGCTGCATCATCGCAGGGCTACAAGGCACTCGCCGCCGATTTCGGCCAGAAATACGGGATCCTGATGGCGCTGGTGCTGGTCTGCGTGATCCTCAGCTTCCTGAGCGAGTTCTTCCTGACCCAGCGCAACATCACCAACGTGCTGCGGCAGGCGTCGGTCAACGGGATCCTGGCGATCGGCATGACCTTCGTGATCCTGACGCGCGGGATCGACCTGTCGGTGGGCTCGGTCGCGGCGCTGGCGGGCGTGGTTGCGGCGTCGCTGGCCACCACCTCGACCACGGCGGGGGTCGACGGCGCGCCCCATGCGGTGGCCATCGCGCTGGGCGCGGGCATTCTGGCGGGAATCGCCGCGGGCTGGGTCAACGGCGTGCTGGTGGCGTATTTCAACGTGCCCGCCTTCGTGACCACCCTGGGCATGCTGTCGGCGGCGCGCGGACTGACGCTGCTCTATTCCGGCGGCCGCCCGGTGCCGTCGCTGACGCCCGAATTCCGCTTCATCGGCACCGGCGACATCCTCGGGATTCCGATGCCGATCATCCTGTTCGGGCTGGTGTTCTTGCTGGCCTATCTGGTGCTCAGCGCGACCCGCTTCGGCCGCCACGTCTATGCTGCCGGCGGCAACCCGCACGCGGCACGGGTGTCGGGGATCAACGTCAAGCGGGTGCGGATGCTGGTCTACATCATTTCGGGGGGGCTGGCCGGGCTGGCCGGCATGGTGCTGGCCGCGCGCACCGGCTCGGCGCTGCCGCAGGCGGGCGTCGCGTTCGAACTCGACGCCATCGCCGCGGTGGTGATCGGGGGCACGTCGCTGTCGGGCGGGGTGGGGCGCGTGTCGGGCACGTTGCTCGGCGCGTTGCTGATCTCGGTGGTCAACAACGGGCTCGATCTGATGGGGGTGCAGAGTTTCTATCAGCAGATCGTCAAGGGGATGCTGATCGTGGGGGCGGTGATGCTGGACCAGGCGCGCCACAAGCACGCCTGAGCCGCGCCCGGAAGGGTTCCGGCGCCGCGCCATGCGCGCGGCGTCGGGGGAAGAGGTGCCAAATCCAAGGGAGGACATGCACAATGAAGACGCTTCTGAAAACCGTGACGGTGGCCGGCGTGCTGATGGGCAGCACTGCGGCAGTGGCGCAGGACGTTCCGCGCGTGGGCGCGGCGGTCTACGGGCTGCAGGCCGAATTCATGCAGATCTGGGCCGCCGCGCTTGAAGAGCATCCGGCGGTGACCGAAGGCGTGGTGGACATCACCATCTTCGACGGCCGCTACGACGCGCTGGTCCAGCAGGAACAGTTCGAAACCATGATCACCCAGGGCTTCGACGCGATCATCTTCGTGCCGATCGACATCGAGGCCGGTGCCGCCGCCGTCGAGGCCGCGCACGCAGCCGGCATCCCGGTGGTGGGCTCCAACACCCGCGTGAACAGCGACCTGCTGCTGTCCTATGTGGGCTCGGACGACGTGGTCTCGGGTCGGATGCAGGCCGAGATCGTGCTCGAGCAGATCGGCTGCGAGGGCGGCGTGGTGATCCTGGAAGGGCCCATCGGCCAGTCGGCGCAGATCGAGCGGCTGGAAGGCAACATGCAGGCGCTGGCCGAGTGCCCCGACGTGACCGTGCTGGAGCAGCAGACCGCCAACTGGTCGCGCGGCGAGGCGCAGACGCTGATGGAGAACTGGCTGACCCGCCACGGCGACAACATCCAGGGCGTGATCGGCCAGAATGACGAGATGGCGCTCGGTGCGATCGAGGCCATCCGCGCCGCCGGGCTGGACGTGAACGACTTCGCCATCTCGGGGATCGACGGGGTGACCGACGCGCTGCTCGCGGTGCAGGCGGGCGACATGGCCTCGATCCTGCAGGACGGCGCGGCGCAGGCGCAGGGCGCGCTCGATGTCGCGCTCGCTGCCGTGATCGAGGGTTACGAGCCGATGTCGGCGATCTGGGAGCAATACGAGGACATGCCCTGGAACGCCGGCCAGGACGCGGAATACAACGTGCCGTGGACGCCGGTGACGCTCGACAATGTCGAGGATCTGCTGTCGATGCGGCAGTAACCGCCGACCTGACCCTTGCCCGGCCGCCGCTGCTGCGTGGCGGCCGGGCAACACCGACACCCGAACATGGACGGAGGCCCGACATGCCGGCAGGCCCGGAGACACTCGACTATGATTTCCCGCTCGCGGGCAAGACCGCGCTGGTGACCGGGGCGGCCTCGGGGATCGGCGCCGCGATCGCCGAGGCTTTGGCCGCCAAGGGCGTGCGCGTCGCGGTGGTGGACCTGAACGCCGACGCCGCGCAAGCGCGCGCGGACGCGCTGGAGGGCGCGATCGCGGTGGCGTGCAACGTCGCCGACGCGGACTCGGTGGCCGGCGCGGTGGGGCAGGTGACCACCGCTTTCGGGCGCATCGACATCGCGGTCAACAGCGCCGGCATCGTCGACCTGGCCCCGGCCGAGGAGATCGGCCTCGATGCCTGGCAACGCACGCTCGACATCAACCTGACCGGCAGCTTTCTTGTCGCGCAGGCGGTCGGGCGCGTGATGATCGCGCAGGGCGGGGGGCGGATCATCAACCTCGCCTCGCAGGCCGGATCGGTGGCGATCGACCAGCACGTTGCCTATTGCGCGTCGAAATTCGCGGTGATCGGGCTGACCAAGACGCTGGCGCTGGAATGGGGACAACACGGGATCACGGTGAATTCGATCTCGCCCACCGTGGTGCTGACCGAGCTGGGCAAGGCCGCCTGGGCCGGGCCGAAGGGCGAGGCGATGAAGGCGCAGATCCCCTCCGGCCGCTTCGCCGAACCCTGCGAGATCGCGGCGGCGGCGGTGTTCCTGGCCTCGGATGCGGCGGGGATGATCAACGGCGCGGACCTGCTGGTGGATGGCGGTTTCACCGTCAAGTGACGCGCACGCAACGACGCACCGCCAGGGGTGCGCAATCGAGGACTGGCACATGCAACGCTTTTTCAACAACCCTGACGATATCGTCGATGAAACCGTCGCCGGCTTCGTGCGCGCGCATCGCGACATGGTGACGCTGTCGCCCGACAATCCGCGCGTCGTGGTGTCTAACTGGGCGGGCACGCAGGGGCGCGTGGGCGTGGTCACCGGCGGCGGGTCGGGGCACGAACCGGCCTTCATCGGCTACACCGGGCGCAACATGGTCGACGCCGTCGCCGTGGGCGAGCTGTTCTCGTCGCCCACGGCCAAGGCCTTTCATGACGCGATTCGCGCCGCCGACGGGGGCGCGGGCGTGGCGGTGCTCTATGGCAACTACGCCGGCGACAACATGAACGTGAAGATGGCGCGCAAGATGGCCGCCAGGGACGACATCGCCGTCGACACCGTGGTCGCCAATGACGATGTGTGCTCGGCCCCGGCGAGCGAGCGCGAGAAGCGCCGCGGCGTGGCGGGCGAGATCTTCATGTGGAAGGTGGGCGCCGCCAAGGCTGCCGCGGGCGCCGATCTGGCGGGCGTGATCGCCGCCGCGCAGAAGGCGATCGACAATTGCCGTTCGGTCGGGGTGGGGCTGGCGCCCTGCACGCTGCCGGCGGTTGGACATCCGAATTTCCAGATCGAGCCCGGCAAGATGGAGGTCGGCATCGGCCATCACGGCGAACCCGGCGAACGGGTCGAGGATCTGCGCCGCGCCGATGAGGTGGCCGACGACATGGTGCGCATCGTGCTCGACGATCACGCGCTGCCCGCGGGGACCGAGGTCGCGGTGCTGGTCTCGGGGCTCGGCGCGACTCCGATCAATGAACTCTACGTGCTCTACGACCGGATCGAGCGGCAGATCGAGGCCGCGGGCCTCAAGGTCTGGCGGCCCTATGTGGGCAATTACTTCACCTCGCTCGACATGGTGGGCGTGACGCTGACGGTGATGGCGCTTGATGACGAGCTCAAGGAGCTGCTGGCGGTCGACACCGCCTGCCCGGGCTTCTGACAGGGAAACAGAGCGATGCAGACACTCCCCAACGCCGGCGCCGCCCCGCTGATCCACCAGATCGCCGCGACGATCGTGGACAACAAGGCGTGGCTGTCCGAGATCGACGGCAAGATCGGCGACGGCGATCACGGCATCAACATGGCCAAGGGCTTCGGCCGCGCCGCCGAGCGCATCCCCCCCGACGCCACGCTGACCGAGGCGATGCAGACCCTGTCGGACGTGCTGATGGGCGAGATCGGCGGCTCGATGGGTCCGCTCTACGGCATGATGTTCGCGGACATGGCCGACGCGCTGGGCAAGGCCGAGGCGATCACCGCCGAAAGCTTCGGCGCAATGCTGCGCGCGGGCTGCGACGGGGTCCGGGAGATGGGCGCGGCCAAACCCGGCGACAAGACGCTGCTGGACGCGCTGGTGCCCGCGGTGGACGCCTACGCGACCACGCTGGCCGAGGGCCAGGATTTCACCGCCGCGCTGGCGGCGATGCGGCAGGCCGCCGAGACCGGGCGCGACGGCACCCGCGACATGGTCGCGCGCATCGGGCGCTCGGCGCGGCTGGGCGAGCGTTCGCGCGGGGTGCTGGACGCGGGTGCGAGTTCCTGCGCGCTGATCCTTGCGGGGTTCGCCGACGGGATCACGCAGCGGCTTGAAACCGCTTGAACCCGCGCCCGATTGCCGCGAGCATCTGCGCATGGACCGGATCGACGCCGATTTCGTTGCAGATGCCCTGCGCCGCGCCGCCGCGCGGCTGGACGCGCAGCGCGGCTGGCTGTGCGCGCTCGATGGCGAGATCGGCGACGGCGATCACGGCACCTCGATGGCCAACGGCTTCGACGCCATCGCCCGCGCGCTGACTGCCACACCACCGGCCCGCACGGCCGAGGCGCTTCGGCTGGCCGCGCGCGCCTTCCTGGCCGAGGTCGGTGCGACGGCAGGCCCGCTCTATGCGTCGGCGTTTCTGGAAGCGGCGGCGCGGCTGAACGGGCCACAGGACCTGCCGCTCGACCGGCTGGGCGAGCTTCTGGCCGCGCTTGCCGCCGGTATCGCGCGGCGCGGCAAGGCCCAGCCCGGCGACAAGACCATGCTCGATGTCTGGCTGCCCGCCGCGCAGGCCGCCCAGCGCGCCGCGCGCGACGGCGCCGAGCTCGCGCGCATTGCCGCCGACACCCGCGCCGCGGCCGCCGCGGCACGCGACGAGACCGCCTCGCTGATGGCGGTGCGCGGGCGCGCGGCGCGGCTGCAGGAGCGCAGCATCGGGCATCTGGACCCCGGTGCCGCATCGGGCGCCGAGATCATCTTTGCGCTGTGCGACGCGGTGACCGACCGCGCCAGCCGTGGACGGGCGCGTTGATGGTCCGCGTCGGGGGGACGCCCTGATGGCCGGCGCGGGCTATGGCGCCTGGATGGCGCAGGGCATCCGCCGGGATGCTGCCGCCGCCGGCCTCAGCGACTGGCGCGCGCTGGAGCCCG
>PUOA01000326.1 GCA_003551925.1 Paracoccaceae bacterium | reverse complement strand
TCTGCTGGTCACGGGCGGGACGGGGACGAATGTGGCGGATCTGCAGATCCTGTCGCTCGACCCCTGAGCACGCTCAGAGCGCCCCCCCCAGAAGCCCGAGCGCCAGCGCGATCACCAGCGCGCCGACCGCGATTTCCAGCACCGGCAGCAGCGCCGCCACGCCGCCCAGCCGCGCGCTCCAGCTCAGCGCGCCGTCGCGCGCCAGCACGCTGAGCGCGGCGACCGCGACGGTCACGCTCGCGGTGCCCAGCCCCATCGCCAGCACGCCGGTGATGCCCTGCCATTCGAGCCCCATCCGCCAGGTCAGGATCAGCAGGAACAGCGCCCCGGTGCACGGCCTGAGCGCGATGGCCCCCACCAGCAGCGCTGCCTCGCGCGGCGATCCTGCGCGGGCCACCGCGTCGGGGTCGGGAAGGTGGTGGTGGCCGCACTCGGCGCAGGGGGTGGCGTGGGCGTGGGCGCGGTGATGATGGTCTTGGTGTGCAGGCCCGCCCGCCGGGGTGAGAGCGCAGGCCAGCGCGGGGCGGTGCCGGCGCGCCAACGCGCGCGCTCCGCGCCAGATCAGCCAGCCCCCCAGCAGCGCCACAAGCACGAGGCTTGCCGGGTCGAGCCACGCGGCGGTTATCCCTTCGATCTGGGCACGGCTGAACGAGAACAGCCCCAGCGCGCCATGGACCAGCGCCACCGCCACCAGCGCCTGCGCCAGCGACGCGGCAAGCCCCAGCCCCATCATCCGCCGCAACGGCACGCCCGAGCCCGCGCCGTAGGCGCTCAGCAGGACCTTCCCGTGCCCCGGCCCCACCGCGTGGAAGAAACCGTAGGCGAAGGCCACACCCCACAGCGTCGCCAGCGCCCCGGAATCGCCCGCGCGCAGCGCCCGCAGCGCGCGGGCCAGCGCGGTCTGGAACCGGCGCTGGCCCTCGGCCGCCCAGGCCTGCACTGCGTCCAGCCCCCCGGACGCCCAGGCCGCCAGCGCTGCCAGCGCCAGCAGGGCCGCGACGGTCAGGACGGCGCGGCGCATGCGATCCGGACCTCGTCGGCAAACAGCGCGCCGACCTCGGGGAAATCCTCTTCGATGTCCAGAAGATCCATGCCCTGTGCCCTCATCTCGTCGAGTTTGGCCTGCAACGTCGCGTCGGCGGCTTCCCAGTCGGCCGCGACCAACTCGGCGGTGCAGTCGTCGCGGCCGCGCACCTGCGGCTGCGCGGCGATGCGATATTCGGTGTAATAGGTCGGGTCGTAGACGGCAATCGCCACGTCTCCGCCATCGGCAGGGATGCGCTCTTCGAGCGCGCGCAGATGGGTCGAGATCAGCTGCCCGTCCACGTAATCCGACGTCCATTCCAGCGGCCCGGTCAGCGCCACAGGCGCGCCGCCCGCGCGCAGGTGCACGTCGCCGTGGTAGCCGTCGATCCAGTTCATGTCGAAGCCCTGCAGGGCGGCGTGGTCCTCGGGGGTCAGGGCATCGTCGAAGGCAGACTCGAGCTCCAGATCGCTGAGCAGCAGCATCGAGAAGAATTCGTCATAGACCCAGGTGATGCGCAGCGCGGCAAGCTTGCCGTCCTCGTCGAAGAAGATCTCGAGCCCCGCATCGACCCATATGTGCGGATGCGCGAGCGCGGGGCCGGGCGCCAGCGCCAGCGCCAGCGCCACGGCGCCCGCGCGCAAGACCCTCCCGGCGGTGATCGGCTGCATCCTCATGCGCTCAGGGATACAGGCCGGCGGCGGCGCGCTCAACCCGGCGCGCCTGCGCGCGGCGATCACGCGCGCTTGAAGCCGCGCACGGTCTCGATCATCAGCGCCACGTTCTCGGGGTCGGCATCGGGGGTGATGCCGTGGCCAAGGTTGAAGATGTGCGGCCCATCCGCGAAGGCGCGGCAGATGCGCAGCGTCTCGTCCACCAGCGCCTGCCCGCCGGTGACCATGTGGCTGGAGGCAAGGTTGCCCTGCACGCAGCCGCCCGTCTGGACGTTCGCCGCCGCCCACTCCGGCGCGACCGAGTTGTCCAGCGCCACGCACTCCGCGCCGGTGGCGGCGTGAAAGCCCACATACTTGTCGCCCGCCTCGCGCGGGAAGGCGATGACGGGGATGCCGGGGTGGCGCTCCTTCAGCGCAGCGGTGATGCGGCGCGCGGGTTCGGTGGCGTAACGGTCGAACGCCTCGCCCCTGAGCGAGCCTGCCCAGCTGTCGAAGATCTTGACCACCTCGGCGCCGGCGTCGATCTGCGCGGACAGGTAGTCGATGGTGGCGTCGGTGATCCGCGCGATCAGCGCATCGAAGGCTTCGGGGGCGCCCTCGCGCATGGCATGGGCGGGGGCCTGATCGGGGGTGCCGCGCCCGGCGATCATGTAGGTGGCCACGGTCCAGGGCGCGCCGGCAAAGCCGATCAGCGTGGTCTCGGCCGGAAGCTCGCGGCGCAGGATGCGCACGGTCTCGTAGACCGGGTTCAGCGTGTCGTGGATCGCGTCGGTGGGCTTGAGCGCGGCCACGCCCGCCGCGTCGGTGAGGGTCGAGAGCCGCGGCCCCTCGCCCGTCACGAACCACAGATCGGCGCCCAGCGCCTGCGGCACCAGCAGGATGTCGGCGAACAGGATTGCCGCGTCGAAGCCGTAGCGCCGGATCGGCTGGAGCGTGACCTCGGCGGCCAGCTCGGGCGTGTAGCACAACGACAGGAAATCGCCCGCCTGCGCGCGGGTGGCCTTGTATTCGGGCAGATACCGCCCGGCCTGGCGCATCATCCAGATGGGCGGCGTGGGCAGCGTCTCGCCGGCAAGGGCGCGCAGGATGGTCTTGGCGGGCGTCTGGGACATTCGGGCCTCCGTTCAGCGGTCTGCGATGTGGTCGCCGCCGGGGCGGGCAATGTCAAGCCGGCGGGGCATTGTCAGGCGCGACTTACAGCGCTAATCAACGGGCATGAGCACCGATATCCCCTCCCCCGACCGTCCGTTGAAGATCGGCACCCGCGGATCGCCGCTGGCGCTGGCGCAGGCGCATGAGACCCGCGACCGGCTGATGGCCGCGCATGGTCTGCCCGAGGCCGCGTTCGAGATCGTCAAGATCCACACCACCGGCGACGACCGCTTCCTGATCGCCGCCGACAAGCCGCTCAAGGAGCTGGGCGGCAAGGGGCTGTTCACCCGCGAGATCGAGGCCGCGCTGCTGCAGGGCGGGATCGACATCGCCGTGCATTCGATGAAGGACATGCCGGTTGCACAGCCCGAGGGGCTGGCGCTGGACTGCTACCTCCCGCGCGAGGACGTGCGCGACGCGTTCGTGTCCGACAAGGCAGGCGGCATTGCCGATCTGGCGCCGGGGATGGTGGTCGGCAGCTCCAGCCTGCGCCGGCGCGCGCAGATGCTGCACCGCCGCCCCGACCTGAAGGTGGTCGAGTTCCGCGGCAACGTGCAGACCCGGCTGCGCAAGCTCGGCGAAGGCGTGGCCGATTGCACCTTCCTGGCGATGGCCGGGCTGAACCGGCTGGGCATGGCGCATGTCGCGCAAGGCCCCGTGGACCCCGAGGAGATGCTGCCCGCCGTCGCGCAGGGCGCCATCGGGATCGAACGGCGCGGCGATGACCACGCCACCGCCGCGCTGCTCGCGCCGCTGCATGACGGCCCCACGGCGATCCGGCTGGCCGCCGAGCGCAGCTATCTGGCCGAGCTTGACGGTTCATGCGAGACGCCGATTGCCGGGCTGGCGGTGATCGAAGCCGAGACCCTGTGGCTGCGCGGCGAAATCCTGCGCCCCGACGGCTCGGAAGCGCTGGCCGACGAGATCCGCGCCCCCATCGGCGACGCCGCCGCCATGGGCGCCGAACTCGCCCGCCGGCTGCTGGAGCGCGGCGGGCCGGGGGTCTTCGACTGGCGCGGCTGAAATGGTGCGGCTGAAATGGTGCGACTGAACTGGCGCGGCTGAACTGGCGCGGCTGGGGCGTTCGCCCGGCTTTGCCCGCTGTCGGCCCGGCGGCCGGAATGGCCGACAACCGACAAAGGGCGACTCGAAGGGCTGTCCGGCGCCGCACCGGGCGACTGGTCCGCAGCGGGCAGATCGCAGGATGTCTCTCCGGCGACCGGCCCGCGCCGAACCCGTCAGGCGTAGTGCCGCGCATAGCGCGGGCCGAGCGCGGTCAGGATCTCGTAGCCGATGGTGCCTGCCAGATCCGCAAGCACGTCGATGCCCTGATGCGGGCCCAGCAATTCCAGCGCCTCGGGCGGCTCGGCGAGCGCGGTCACGTCGATGGTCAGCAGGTCCATCGACACCCGCCCCACCAACGGACAGGGCGTGTCGCCGTGCCACAGCGTCGGCTTGCCCGAGAGCGCCCGCAGGACCCCGTCGGCATAGCCCGCCGAGACCGTCGCCACCCGCATCGGCGCCTCGGCGACGAAGGCGTTGCCGTAGCCCACGCTTTCGCCCGGTTCGACATCGCGGGTCTGGATCACCGGCAGCGTCAGGCGCACCACCGGATTTGCATCCTCGAAGGGCCGCCCGCCATAGAGCCCGATTCCGGGGCGTGTCATGTCGAAGTGATACGCGGCCCCCATCAGCGTGCCACCCGTCGCCGCAAGCGAGCGCGGCACGCCCGCGCCGTCGGTCATGGTGTGGAACAGGCGCAACTGCCGGGCATTCATCGCGTGGTCGGGCTCGTCGGCGCAGGCAAGATGCGACATGATCAGCGCCGGGCGCTGGTCCAGCACCAGCTCGGCCACCGCGGCCCAGTCGGCGGGCTCCATCCCCAGCCGGTTCATGCCGGTATCGAGCTGGATGCCGAAGGGGTGGCCGGGCAGCGATTCGAACTGCCGGGTCAGCTGTTCGATCGAGTTCAGCATCGGGATCAGCCCGGCCTGCGCGATCGCCTCGGCGTCACCGGGCATGTGCCCGCCATAGACATGGATCGCGGGACCCTCGCCCAGGATGCGGCGCAGCATGGCGCCTTCCTCGGCGATGGCAACGAAGAAGCTGCGCGCCCCGGCGGCGGCCAGCGCGGGGGCGATCCTTGCTGAGCCCAGCCCGTAGGCATCGGCCTTGATGGTGGCGGCGGTCTCGGTCCGCGCATCCGACGCGGCATCGAGCGCGCGCCAGTTCGCGACCACGGCCTCGGGGGAAATCTGCAACACTGCGCGCGCCATCGGCCCCCTGTCGCGCGCCGTGCCCGCGCGGTCAAGCCCGTTTTCCGCCGCAGGCTTGCGCCCGCCCCCCGGCGCGGGCATATCGCGATGCATGAGCCGCGCCAGCCCCAGCTTCACCTGCACCGCCTGCGGCGCGAGCTTTCGCAAATGGGCGGGCCGCTGCGACGCCTGCGGCGCATGGAACACCATCGTCGAGGAAAAGCCCCTGAGCGCCGGCGCGGGGCCGCGCGCGCTGGGCGCAAGGGGGCGCAGCATCGCGCTGGGCGCGCTGGCCGAAGCCGACGCCGCGCCGCCGCGGCAGGGATCGGGCATGGCCGAGCTCGACCGCGTGCTGGGCGGCGGGCTCGTCGCGGCCTCGGCGGTGCTGGTGGGGGGCGATCCGGGCATCGGCAAGTCGACGCTCCTGCTGCAGGCGGTGGCGGGGTTCGCGCGGCAGGGAATGGCGGCGCTCTATATATCGGGCGAGGAAGCGGGCGCGCAGGTGCGGCTGCGCGCGCGGCGGCTGGGGCTGGCGGACGCGCCGGTGCGGCTGGGCACCGAGACCAGCCTGCGCGACATCCTGACCACGCTCGAGACCGAGCGCCCCGATCTGGTGGTGATCGATTCGATCCAGACCATGTGGCTCGACAGCGTCGACAGCGCGCCGGGTTCGGTCGCGCAGCTGCGCGCGGCGGCGCACGAACTTGTCAGCTTCGCCAAGCGCCGCGGCGTGTCGGTGATCCTGGTGGGCCATGTCACCAAGGAAGGCCAGATCGCCGGGCCGCGGGTGATCGAACACATGGTCGACACGGTGCTCTATTTCGAGGGCGAGCGCGGCCACCAGTTCCGCATCCTGCGCGCGGTCAAGAACCGCTTCGGCCCCGCCGACGAGATCGGCGTGTTCGAGATGACCGGCGCCGGGCTGGCCGAGGTCGCCAACCCCTCGGCGCTGTTCCTGTCGGACCGCGGCGCGCCCAGCCCCGGCGCGGCGGTGTTCGCGGGCATCGAGGGCACGCGCCCGCTGCTGACCGAGATTCAGGCGCTTGTGGCGCCGTCGCCGCTGGGCACGCCGCGGCGCACGGTGGTCGGGCTCGATGGCGCGCGGCTGTCGACGATCCTGGCGGTGCTGGAAGCGCGCTGCGCCATTCCCTTCGCGGGGATGGACGTGTTCCTCAACGTCGCGGGCGGGCTGCGCGTGGGCGAACCGGCGGCCGATCTGGCGGTCGCGGCGGCGCTTCTGTCGGCGCGCGAAGATGTGGCATTGCCCGCCGATACGGTGGTTTTCGGCGAAATCAGCCTCTCGGGCGCGCTTCGACCGGTGGGGCAGACCGAAAACAGGTTGAAAGAGGCCGAGAAACTTGGTTTCACGCGGGCCATCGCGCCCACACGCAGCAAACTGGGGGCAGGCTTCGGGATCGAGGTGCAGCAGATGCCCGACCTGACCGGCTTCGTGGGCGAGGTGTTCGGGGCGGGCTGAGCCGCCCGCACGGGGATCGTTGCAGGAGAGCAGGGCATGGACGCCTTCACCATCGTTGACGGGGTCGTCGCGGCCGTGATCATCATCTCGGCCATCCTGGCCTATTCGCGCGGTCTGGTGCGCGAGACGCTGGCCATCGCCGGCTGGGTCGCGGCGGCGGTGCTGGCCTATATCCTGGCGCCGTCGGTCGAACCGCTGGTGCGCGAGATCCCCTTTGTGGGCGATTTCCTCGGCGACAGCTGCGAGCTGACCGTGATCGCGGCCTTCGCGGCGGTGTTCGCGATCGTGCTGATCCTGGCATCGCTGTTCACGCCGCTGTTTTCAACGCTCGTGCGGCGCTCGGCGCTGGGCGGGATCGACCAGGGGCTGGGCTTCTTCTTCGGCGTGCTGCGCGGCATCGTGCTGGTGGCGGTCGCGCTGATCGTGTTCGACCGCGCGGTGCCGGCGGGGACGATCCAGATGGTCGACGAGTCGCGCTCGGCGGCGGTGTTCGCGCGGCTGCAGGGCTCGCTCGACGAAGCCATCCCCGAGGATGCGCCCAACTGGATCGTGCAGCGTTACGAGGACCTCGTGGCGCATTGCGGCCCCGTCACCCCCGGCCAGACCCCACCGGCGCAGATCCCCGGCTGAGGCACTCCGCCTGCCCCTGCCCCTGCCCCTGCCCCCGCCCCTGCCCC
>PUOA01000029.1 GCA_003551925.1 Paracoccaceae bacterium | reverse complement strand
CGCCGCGGCGGCGGGGTCTTCGGCCAGCGCCGCGGGCGCCGTCGCCGCATCGTCGGGCGCGCCATCCGTTGCGGTGTCCGATGTCGCCGCGGCGTCGGGTGCGGGTGCGGACGCGGTGGCCGGTGCGTCGGCCCTTGCCCCCGGCGGCGGCTTGGGCCGTTCACCGCGTGCGACCGTGTAGCCCAGCCCCGCCATCAGATCGGCGAATTGTTCGAGCGTCAGCCCGCTGATCGACAGCATGTCGGCGGTGGCCTCGAACCCCGCGCGACTGTCCTGCGCGCGCAGCAGATCGGCAAGCCGTTCCAGCATGTCCACGCGGATCGCGCGCTGCCCGGCGGGGCGGTAGCCGCTCAGCGTGTGATCGCCGGGCGCGGCCTCGGGCGCCAGCGGGATGGTGACCAGTCCGGGCGGGGGGCTGACGGGGAACTCGTCACGCCCTGCATGCAGCGCGGCCAGAACCAGCCGCAGCCGCGTGGGCGCGGGCTTGAGCAGCGCGGGCAGGAAGATCGTGTATTGCCCGAAGCGCACACCGTGCTTGCGCAGGCTGCCGCGCGCCTCCTGGTCGAGCCCGCGGACCTCCTGCGCGACGGTGTCGCGCGCGATGATGCCCATCGCCTCGACCAGCCGGAACGCAAGCCCGCGTGCCATGCCGCTGAGCGCTTCATCGCGCGACATGGCCAGAAGCGGCTCGAACTGCGCGGCGATCCGGCGGTCGATGAAGTGCTGCAACCGGCGGCGCACCTTGTCGGCCACGTCCGGGCCGGCCTCGTCATCCACGAACGCCACCGCCTGCGGGCGCATCGCGTCGGCGCCGGCGGTCAGCTTGCCCACCGCTTCGGTGCCCCACAGCAGCCCGCCCTGCTCGGTCAGCTCAAGCTCGGTGTCGGGGCTGTTGTAGAAGCGGTCGGCGCGCAGATGGAACTGCGGCGTCAGCGCCGCCTGCGCGGCCTGGCGCAGGGTGCGCGCCTCGTCGGGGCTGGCGGTTTCGTCCTGGCGGAAGCGGAACCCGTCCAGCCGGCCGATCAACTGGCCTTCGACCGTGACTTCGCCCTTGTCGTTCACCTCGGCCACAAGGCTCTCCTTCTGCTTCAACCGCCGCATCAGCACACTGGTGCGGCGGTCGACAAATCGCTGCGTCAGCCGCGCGTGGAGCGCATCCGACAACCTGTCTTCTACCGCGCGCGTCGCCTCGCGCCAATGGGTTTCATCGTCCACCCAGCCGCGGCGCTGCGCGATATAGGTCCAGGTGCGCACATAGGCCAGCCGTTTCGACAGCGCGTCGATGTCGCCATCGGTGCGGTCGATCCGCGCGACGTTGCGGCCCAGCCAGTCCGACGGGATGGTGCCGCCGTCATGCAGGAAGCCGAACACCCGCGCCAGCAGCCCGGCATGTTCGGCAGGCGAGATGCCGCGGAAATCGGGCACGCGGCAGACATCCCACAGCAGCCGCACATCGCGCCCGCCCCGCAGACGGTCGATGATCTCGGGCTGCCCGGCCAGCGCCTTGAGCGCGAGCAGGTCGTCGGCGTCGCGCACCCGGGTCAGCCAGTCGTCGTGCGTCTGCGCCTCGAGCGAGGCGATCAGCCGCGCGGCCGAGCCGAATTCCAGCGCCGCGTTGCGCCATTGCAGCTTGCGCACGGGCCGGAACTGGTGGGCCTCGATGGCCTCCACCACCTCATCGTGGAGCGCGCGCGCCTCGCCCGTGACGCCGAAGCTGCCGGGGCTCATGTGGCGCCCTGCCCGCCCGGCGATCTGCGCCAGCTCATCGGCGCCCAGATCGCGCATCCGCCGCCCGTCGAACTTGCGCGTGGCCGAAAACGCGACGTGGCGGATATCCAGATTCAGCCCCATCCCGATGGCGTCGGTGGCGACCAGATAATCCACGTCGCCGTTCTGATAGAGCGCCACCTGCGCGTTGCGCGTGCGCGGGCTGAGCGCGCCCATCACCACCGCGCACCCGCCCTCCTGGCGGCGGATCAGCTCGGCGATGGCGTAGACGTTTTCGACCGAGAACCCCACGATGGCGCTGCGCGCGGGCATCCGCGAGAGCTTGCGCGCGCCGGTGTAGCTGAGTTCGGAAAACCGCTCGCGGCGCTGGAACTGCACGCCGGGGACCAGCGCGGCGATCGCCGGGCGCATGGTGTCCGAGCCCATGAACAGCGTCTCGTGCAGCCCGCGCGCGTTGAGCAGCCGGTCGGTGAACACGTGCCCGCGGTCGGGGTCGGCGCAGAGCTGGATCTCGTCGATGGCGACGAAATCGGCGCCGATCTCCAGCGGCATCGCCTCGACCGTGCAGACCCAGTATCGCGTGCGGTCGGGGACGATGCGCTCCTCGCCGGTGACCAGCGCGACCACGTCGGGGCCGCGCAGCGCGCGGATGCGGTCATAGACCTCGCGCGCCAGCAGCCGCAGCGGCAGGCCGATCACGCCGGTGCGGTGCGCCAGCAGCCGGTCGATCGCGTAATGGGTCTTGCCGGTATTGGTGGGGCCCAGAACCGCCACCGATCTGGACTGCGCGCGCAGGTTCATCGCTACCGCCTCGATCCTCTGGCCGCGCCTGCTGTCGGGCGTGGTGCCGCGGCGCCGGGCCGTGTCAGAGCGGGGTGCCGTCGAGCTTGAGCTCCAGCCGCTCCACCGCGCGTGTTATGTCAGGTCGGTGCGGATGTATAGCCTGCGCTTCGCGATAGGCCTCGAGCGCGCGGTCGTGGATGCCCAGATCCTCGAAGATCACGCCCAGCCCCGACAGCGCGGCATAATGGCGCGGGTTGAGCGCCAGCGTGCGCTGGATGTCGGCCATCGCGGGCCCGTATTGATCGGCCATGAAATAGGCGGTGGCGCGGGCGTGCCAGCCTTCGGCGAAGTCGGGGGCGTGATCGGTGAGCGCGGTCAGATGCTCGATCGCGGCCCGGGTGTCGCCGGTGCGCAGCGCCTCGCGCCCGCGCTGCAGCAACAGATCCGCCGCGGCCGAGCCCGAACGCGACCAGATCCGCTGGATCTGCCGCTCGAGCCGCTGCCAGCGCTCCTGATCGGGCTCGGCAAGCTCGGCCAGCAATGCCTCGGCCGCGTCAAGCTCGGGCTGGGGGGCCTCGTCGGCGCTGAGCGGCAACACCAGCAGCGCGGCGACGGCGACCCCGGCGAAGCGATTGAGCATTCTGGTTGAGCGTTGCATGTCGCGAAGTCTAGCGCGATGGTGCAGCAACGCCAGACCCCGGCGATCACATTCGGAGGAACCCATGAGCGACGTCATCCACCACGCGGTCGAAGCGATGCGCGCCAAGGTGAAAGGCCCCTTCGACAGCTCGGCCAAGTTCGTGATCCGCGACCACGGCGCGATCATGCTCGATTCGGAGGGCGTGCGCGCGGGCGACGAGCCCGCCGACGTGACGCTGACCGCGAGCGTGGACACGTTCCGCGCCATCATGGACGGCGATCTGGCGCCGATGGCGGCGTTCATGACCGGCAAGCTGCAGGTCGAGGGCAACATGGGCACGGCGATGAAGCTCGGCGCGGTCCTTGGCTGAAACGGCGCCGCTGTTCGCCGATGTGGCCGAGGCGCCGCCCGGCGGGCGCGCCGTCTGGCTGCGCGCCGCCGACGGCGTGCGGCTGCGCGCGGCGTGGTGGGGGCGCGCGGCGCCGCGCGGGGTGGTGCTGCTGTTTCCGGGCCGGACCGAGGTGATCGAGAAATACGGCCGCGTGGTGGCCGAGCTGGTCCGCGCGGGCTTTGCGGTGACGGTGATCGACTGGCGCGGACAGGGGTTGTCGGAGCGGCTGATCGCCGATCCCGAGCTGGGATATGTGGGCGATTTCCGCGACTTTCAGACTGATGTGGATGCATGGCTGGAAGCGGTCGCGCAGTGGGCGCCGGCGGGCGCGCCGCGCTTCGTGCTGGCGCATTCGATGGGTGGGTGCATCGCGCTGCGCGCGCTCACGCGCGGGATCGCGGCGCAAAGGGTGGCGTTCAGCGCGCCGATGTGGGGGCTGCGTGCGGGGCCGTGGATGCGCGCAGGCATGGTGGCGCTGGCGCGCGCCGCGCGGCTGGGCCGGCGCGATGCCCGGCCCGTTCCGGGCGCGGGGATCGAGTTCCGGCTGTGGGAAAACCCGTTCGAGAACAACGACCTGACGACCGATCCTGCGACCTATGCGTGGATGCAGGGGCAGCTGCACGCGCATCCCGAACTGCGGCTGGGCGCGCCGACGCTTCGGTGGCTGGGCGCGGCGCTGGACGAGACCGCGGCGCTGGCGCGCCTGCCGGCACCGGCGTTGCCGGCCTATTGCGGGCTGGGCACGCGCGAGCGGCTGGTCAGCGCGGGCGCGATCGCGGCGCGCATGGCGGCGTGGCCGGGCGGGGTGCTGGAGCGGTTCGACGGTGCCGAGCACGAGTTGATGATGGAGGCGCCGGCGACGCGCGCGCGCTTCATGGCAGGGGTTCTGGCGACATTCCGGGCGGCAGCGCCCGCATGACGCGGTGCAGCGGGGGGCTGTCTGCCCCCCGCACCCCCCGAGGATATTTTTGTCAGGATGAAGGGGTGGGGCCGAAGGTCTGGCGCTCCAGTGCCGGGTAGAGCGCGGCGAGCAGGACCCCGCGGGCGGTGTTGAAGACGAGGAGCGCCGCCCAGAGGCCGTGGTTGCCGAAGGGCGGGATCAGCGCCCAGAGGCAGAGCGCGTAGAGCGCGGCCGAGGCGAAGACGGTGTTGCGCATCGCGCGTGTGCCGGTGGCGCCGATGTAGATACCGTCGAGCATGTAGGCGGCGAGGCTGATCACGGTCGCCGCGAGCACCCAGGGAAGGTAGAGGCGCGCGGCCTCCTGCACGGCGGGGTCGCGGGCCATGATGTCGATCGCTGCCGGGCCCAGCGTCCAGAAGCCGAGCGCGAGCGCGACTGCGCTGCCCAGGCCCCAGCGGCTGGTGAGCGCGCCGGCGCGGCGCATCGCCTGGCGCGAGCGGGCGCCGACGGCCTGACCGACCAGCGCCTCGGCGGCGAAGGCGAAGCCGTCGAGCGCGTGGGCGACCACGGCGAGGAACTGCAGCAGCACCTGGTTGGCGGCGAGCGCGGTGTCGCCCATCCCTGCGCCGATGAACAGGAACGCGGTGAAGGACAGCTGCAGCACCACCGAGCGCAGCATGATGTCGGTGTTCACGCGCAGCATGCGCGCCAGCCGCGCGCGGTCGAAGATGCGCGCGCCATCGCGCCACTGGCGCCCGGCGAAGGCCGCGCGGCACAGCCACAGGCCCAGCGCGAGGCCGCTCCATTCGGCGATCAGTGTGGCGATGGCCACGCCTTCGACGCCCCAGCCGAGGCCGAGGACGAACCACAGGTCGAGCGCGATGTTGAGCCCGTTGATCCACAGTTGCAGGGCGAGGACGGCGCGCGTGGCCTCGGTCGCGATCAGCCAGCCGGTCAGCGCGTAGAGCGCGATCGTGGCGGGCGCCCCCCAGATACGCAGCGTGAGGTAGTCGCGCGCGAGCGTCTCGACCTCGGGGCTGGCGGGGGCGACGGCGAAGGCGGCCCAGACCAGCGGCCCCTGCAGCGCGATCATGGTCAGCCCGGCAGCGGCGGCGATCAGCAGCGCGCGTGACAGGATCGCGCCGGTCTCGGCGGCGTCACCCGCCCCGCGCGCCTGCGCCACCAGCCCCGAGGTGCCCATGCGCAGGAAGCCGAACACCCAGTAGACCGTGGACAGGATCACCGCGCCCAGCCCCACCGCGCCGATGGGCGCTGCCGCGCCCATCTGGCCGACCACCGCCGTGTCCACCAGCCCCAGGATCGGCACGGTGATGTTGGCCAGCACGATCGGCACCGCGATGCGCAGCACGCGCCGGTGGGTCAGCGGGCCGATGATGCGCGCGGCGGTCTCAGTCACGCGGCGGCTGCGGCATCATGAAATGCCCCGTGGCCTGCGCGAAGGGGCGGTCGCGGTTGTCCTGCCACGCGTCGACGCGCACGCTGGCGTAGCGCCGCCCGAAGCGGTTGACGCGGGCGCGGGCATAGGCGTCGCGCGGCAACCCGGCGCGCAGGTAATCCACGGTGACATCGATGGTCCGCGGCAGGCGCAGCGAGGCCGCCCCCGGCTGGACCTGCGCAGGGTCCAGCCGGCCGCTCTCCATATCCGCCCAGAGGCGCGCCCAGCCGAGTTCGATGATCGCGGCGATCTCCAGAAACGACGCCGTGGCACCGCCGTGGAGCGCGGGCAGCGCGGGGTTGCCGATCAGCTTGGCGTCGTAGGGCAGGATCGCGGTGAGCTCGTCGCCCAGCCGATCGAAGCGCACGCCGAGGAAGGCGATGTAGGGGACGCCCTCGACCAGCGCGTGCAGCACCGCGTCGCGGCGCTGCTTGATCACCTGCACGGGCTCGGGGCGGGTCATGGCCGGGTGGCCTCGCGGTCGATCACGAAGGCGCCGGTGGCGCTGGCCACGGGGGTGTCGCTGGCGCCGTCGGTGGCGGTGGCGCGCACGAAGGCCACGGTGCGGGTGGTGTGGTAGCATTGGGCCTCGGCGACGATGCGCGCGCCGGGTCTGGCGGCGCGCATGTAGTCGATGCGCAGGTCGATGGTCGCGGTGCCAATCGCGCCCTCGCACGCCAGCACCGCCGCACCGCAGCAGGTGTCCATCAGCGCCGACACCGCGCCGCCGTGGATCACGCCGGTCGCCGGGTCGCCCACGAAGCGCGCGTCCCAGTCCATGCCGATCCGCGCGCGCCCCTGCCCCAGCGATTCGAGGCGCATGCCCAGCGCGGCGGCGAAGGGCAGCGCGGCGAGGAAGGCTTCGGGGGCGGGGCGGGGCATGGCGGGCTCGGCTGTGGGGGGCGGCGGCGAGGCGGCGTCGGGGCGGTGTTGCGGCCCCTGTTGTGCGGCGCGCGCGGATCGCGTGCAAGGGGCGCGCGGCTGCTCTGGACATTTGGCGGCACGATGCTGCACATGTGCACCAAACCGCTGATCCGGAGCCGTCATGCCCGCCACCCCGACCCTTGGAAACTGGGTATCGCTGATCCTGCTGGGCTTGCTGTGGGGGGCGAGTTTCCTCGGCATTGCCTGTGCGCTCGAAGGCTTCGGCCCGCTGACGGTCGCGGCGGGGCGGATCACGATCGCGGCGGTCGCGCTGGGCGCGGCGGCGTTGGCGATGCGGGTGCCGATGCCGCGCCTCGGGGAGGCGCAGGGGCGCGCTGTGCTGGGCTTCGCGGTCGCCATGGGGTTGTTGAGCAACGCGGTCCCGTTCTTCCTGCTGGCCTGGGCGCAGCAACACGTGACCTCGGGGTTCGCGGGGG
>PUOA01000093.1 GCA_003551925.1 Paracoccaceae bacterium | reverse complement strand
GCCGAGGCGCTGACCCGCAACCGCCGCCTCTGGACCGTGCTGGCCACCGACCTCGCCGGCGATGGCAACGGTCTGCCGACCGATCTGCGCGCCACGCTGCTGGGCCTCGCGCAATTCGTTCTCAACCACTCCGAGCAGGTGATGGCGGGCTCCGAAACGCTCCAGCCGCTGATCGACGTCAACATGGCGATCATGCGCGGCCTGCGCGGCGAGGGGGGCGGGTGATGTCCGGCCTCGTCATCAAGCTCGCCCCGCAGGAGCGGCTGCTGGTCAACGGCGCCGTGCTGGAAAACGGCGACCGCCGCGCCCGGCTCGCGATCCTGACCCCCAACACCAACATCCTGCGCCTGCGCGACGCGATCCGCCCGGATGAAGCGAACACCCCCGTGCGCCGCGTGTGCTACATGGCGCAGCTGGTCCTGTCGGGCGACGCGACGCCCGACGATATCCGCCGCCCGCTGCTGCTGGGGATCGAACAACTCAGCCAGGTGTTCACCGACCCCGACAGCCGCGCGCTCTTGCGCGATGCCTCGCGCGGGGTGGTCGACGGCGATGCCTACGCCACGCTGCGCGCGCTGCGCGGCCTTCTCCCGCGCGAGGCGCGGCTGATCGCCGCGGTGCCGACATGAGCTTTCAGCCGATCCTGCCCATGGGCGGCTTCGTGGGCTGGAGCTTTCTGCAGCGCACCATGGACACGCAGCTGGAGGCGCATGCCCGCGCCCCCGACCGCGTGCGTGACATCGACCATTTCCGCGACCGCATCGCCGATGTCCGCACGGTCGACGAGCTGGTCGAGGACCGCCGGATGCGGCGCGTGATGCTGGGCGCCTTCGGGCTGCAGGATGACATCGACAACATCCACTTCATCAAGCGCGTGATCGGCGACGGGACCGAGGCGCGCGACGCGCTCGCCAACCGGTTGTCGGACAAACGCTATCTCGCACTGGCCGAGGCGTTCAGCTTTCCGCCCGATGTCGAAACCCCTTTCGCCGATCCCGACTTCGCCGACCGTATCGCCGACGCGTTCCAGCGCCGCAGCTTCGAGGTCGCGGTCGGCCAGCAGAACGAGGACATGCGCCTTGCCATGACGTTGGAGCGCGAACTGCCCGAGCTTTCGGCCGCCGGGCGCAGCGACTCTGCCAACTGGTTCTCGGTCATGGGCAACCCGCCGCTGCGCAAGGTGTTCGAGACCGCCTTCGGCTTCGGCAGCGGCTTCGGCGCGCTGGACATCGACCAGCAGCTGGTCCAGTTCCGCCGCCGCGCGCAGGCACTGTTCGGCACGTCCGAGCTTGCCGATCTCGCGGCGCCCGAGCGGCGCGAGGAACTGACCCGGCGGTTTCTGGTGATGGCCCAGGCGCGTGAGTTCGCGCAGGCCAGTTCCTCCGCGTCGACCGCGCTGACACTGTTGCAGAACGCCGCCGCGCGCCGGTGATGCGCCGCGGCCGCGCCTTGACAGGCTTCCGGCGCGTGCGCATATCGACCGCAGACGGAGGGCTGCCATGTTCATTCAAACCGAATCCACGCCAAACCCGGCAACGCTGAAATTCCTGCCGGGGCAGGACGTCATGGAGGCTGGAACGGCCGACTTCCCGTCGGCGGATGCGGCGCAGACATCGCCTCTGGCGCGCAGGATCTTCACGGCCGATGGCGTGACCGGCGTGTTTCTGGGCGCCGATTTCATCACCGTGACCAAGGATGACACGGCCGACTGGGCGCATATCAAGCCCGCGATCCTGGGCGCGATCATGGAGCATTTCCAGTCCGGGGCGCCGGCGATCGAAGGGGCGACCGGATCGGGCCATGCCGAGCATGACGGTCCCGACGCCGAGATCGTGGGGCAGATCAAGGAACTGCTGGACAGCCGCGTGCGACCCGCCGTGGCGCAGGATGGCGGCGACATCACCTTCCACGGGTTCGAGCGTGGCGTGGTCTATCTGCACATGCAGGGCGCCTGCGCGGGCTGCCCCTCGTCGACGCTGACGCTGAAGATGGGGATCGAGAACCTGCTGCGTCACTACATTCCCGAGGTCGTCGAAGTCCGTCCGGTGGCGGTCTGACCGACGGCCGCGCGCCGGTGCGCACGTCGTCGCCGACCGTTCTGGGCATCGACACGTCGGGGCCGTGGTGCTCGGTCGCGGTGCGGCGGGGCGACGAGGCGCTAGAGCATGACCACATCCCGATGCCGCGCGGACAGGCCGAGGCCTTGCTCCCCTGCGTGGACGAGATGCTGCGCGCGCAAGGTCTGGTCCCTGCGGACATCGACGCGATCGGCGTGGGGGTCGGGCCGGGCAACTTTACCGGTATTCGCATCGCCGTTGCGACCGCGCGCGGATTGGCACTCGGGCTGCAGCGGCCTGCGTTCGGGGTGTCCGGCTTCGAGGCGCTTGTGATCGCGCAGGGGATCGACGACGAGCTGGAGCGCCTGGTGACGCTGCCGGCGCCCCGTGCTCAGAGCTACGCCGCCATTCTGAAGGGGCGGCAACCGGTCGGAACGCCGTGGATGATCGGGCCTGCGCACGCGCCTGATGTGCCCCTGCCGCCGGGCGGTGTGCTGGGCCACCGCGCCGCCGAGATCGCTGCGCTCAGCGGCGCGCGGGCCATCGATGCCGCGCCCGAGCAGCCAGCGCTGCACGTGGCCCAGATCGCGGTTCTGCGATGGCGCGCGGATGTGCCGGAGTCGCCCCCCGCGCCGCTCTACGTTCGGCCCGCAGACGCGGCACCGCCGCGCTCGGACCCGGTGCTGATCCTGCCGTGAGCGTGGCGCCGTCGCCCGATGCGCTGGCGGATCTGCACGCGCGCGCCTTCCGGCGTCCTGCGCCCTGGACCGCGGCCGAAATCGCGCAACTGACCGCCGACCGCAACGTGCATCTGTTCGTCGACGGCGCAGCGCGGATGCCGACCGGTTTCGCGCTGCTGCGCCGCGCCGCGGATGAGGCAGACCTGCTCACACTGGCCGTCAGCCCGGCGCATCGGCGCCGCGGGATCGCGCGCGCGCTCATGTCGCGCGCCATCGTCGCGATGCGCGGCTTCGGGGTGCGGATGCTGTTTCTCGAGGTTGCGCATGACAACGCCGCCGCCCGGGCGCTTTACGCCGCGCTGGGCTTCGTCCAGTGCGGCCGACGCAAGGGCTATTATCGCGATGGCGACGCGGTGGTCGATGCCCTCGTTCTGCGCTTGGACCTGTCGCCGCAGGACCCCCGACAAGAATCCTGTTGACCGCGCCGCGCGGCTGGGCGCTATATCGGGCGAGGTGAGTTCACCGGCCAATCCAACAGGGGGTAAGGAAAATGACGCATATCGCACGGGCGCTTGGCACCACCGCGCTGATCACGCTGGGGGCGGGCGCGGCGCTGGCCGAACCGGCGCTGATCTACGATCTGGGCGGCAAGTTCGACCGCTCCTTCAACGAAGCCGCCTTCAACGGCGCCGAGCGCTGGGCCGAGGAAACCGGCGGTTCCTACCGCGACATCGAGATGCAGTCCGAGGCCCAGCGCGAGCAGGTGCTGCGCCGCTTCGCCGAGGCCGGGCAGAACCCGATCGTGACCACCGGCTTCGCCTTCGCCGATGTGTTGAACCAGGTCGCGCCCGATTACCCGGACACGCGCTTTGCCATCATCGACGGCTTCGTGGAGCAGCCCAACGTGCTGTCGGTGCTGTTCGCCGAGCATGAGGGCTCGTATCTGGTCGGCATGCTGGCGGCGATGGCGTCCGAAACCGGCACCGTGGGCTTTGTCGGCGGCATGGACATCCCGCTCATCCGCCGCTTCGGCTGCGGCTTTGCCGAAGGCGTGATGGCCGCGAACCCCGATGCGTCGGTCATCGCCAACTTCACCGGGACCACGCCCGCGGCATGGAACGACCCCGTGCGCGGCAGCGAGATCACGCAGGCCCAGATCAGCCAGGGCGCCGATGTGGTCTACGCCGCCGCCGGCGGCACTGGCGTGGGCGTGCTGCAGGCCGCGGCGGATGCCGACATCCTGTCGATCGGCGTGGACAGCAACCAGAACTTCCTGCACCCCGGGCAGGTGCTGACCTCGATGCTCAAGCGCGTGGACAACGCCGTGTTCGACGCGTTCTCCGAGGGCACCGAGCTGGCCGCGGGCGTGCAGGTGATGGATCTGGCCGCCGGCGGTGTCGACTGGGCGCTGGACGAGCACAACGAGGCGCTGATCACCGACGAGATGCGCGCCGCGGTCGAGGAAGCCCGCGAGGCGATCATTTCGGGCGAGCTGACGGTGCACAACTACACCGATACCGACAGCTGCCCCGTCCTGTCGTTCTGAATGACCGAGACGGCACAAATGCAGGGGCGGCCCGCCGGGGCCGCCCCGCCCGCAATCGAATTGCGCGGGATTTCCAAGGCTTTCGGCCCGGTGCAGGCCAACAAGGATATTCATATCCGCGTTGAAAAGGGCACCATCCACGGCATCATCGGCGAGAACGGCGCGGGCAAGTCCACGCTGATGTCGATCCTCTACGGGTTCTACCGCGCCGATTCGGGCGAGATCCTGATAAACGGTCAGCGCACCGACATCCCCGACAGCCAGGCCGCGATCCGCGCCGGCATCGGAATGGTCTTCCAGCATTTCAAGCTGGTGCAGAATTTCAGCGTGCTCGAAAACGTGATCCTGGGCGCCGAGGCCGGGCGGCTGCTCAAGCCCTCGGTCAGCCGGGCGCGGGGTCTGCTGAAGCAGCTTGCCACCGATTTCGGGCTGAACGTCGACCCCGACGCGCTGATCGAGGATCTGTCGGTCGGTCACCAGCAGCGGGTCGAGATCCTCAAGGCGCTGTATCGCGAGGCCGATATCCTGATCCTGGACGAGCCCACCGGCGTGCTGACCCCGTCCGAGGCCGATCACCTGTTCCGGATCCTGCGCGGGCTGCGCGACGAGGGCAAGACGATCATCCTGATCACCCACAAGCTGCGCGAGATCATGGAGGTCACCGAGTCCGTTTCGGTCATGCGCCGCGGCGAGATGGTCGCCACCGTGCGCACCGCCGAGACCGGCCCCCCGGAGCTCGCCGAGCTGATGGTCGGGCGCAAGGTGCTCTTGCGCGTCAACAAGCGCCCCGCCACCCCCGGCCCGGTGGTGCTGGACGTCAAGGGGCTGCGCGTGGTCGACAGCATGGGCGTGGAGCGGCTGCGCGGGATCGACCTGCAGGTCCGCGCGGGCGAGATCCTCGGGATTGCGGGTGTCGCGGGCAACGGCCAGTCCGAGCTCTTGGAGGCGCTGGCGGGTCTGCGCGCGGGCGAGGGGGAGGCGACGCTTGCGGGTCAGCCGCTCGACATGACCGGCCAGACCGCGGACGGGCAGACGCGGCGCGCCTCGGGCGTGGCGCATGTGCCCGAGGACCGCCAGCGCCGCGGGCTGGTGATGGACTTTTTCGCGTGGGAAAACACGGCGCTGGGCTACCACCACGACCCGGCCTACAACCGCGGGCGGTTCTGGATGGACAACGCCGCCATGATCCGCACCGCGCAGACCTACATGACCGATTTCGACGTCCGCCCGCCCAACCCCGCGCTGACCGCCGAGAGCTTCTCGGGCGGGAACCAGCAGAAGCTGGTGCTGGCGCGCGAGATCGAACGCAGCCCCGAGCTGCTGCTGGTCGGCCAGCCCACCCGCGGCGTGGACATCGGCGCGATCGAGTTCATCCACCAGCGCATCATCGACCTGCGCGACGCCGGCAAGGCGGTGCTGCTGGTCAGCGTGGAGCTGGACGAGATCATGGCGCTGTCGGACCGCATCGCGGTGATGTTCGACGGCCGCATCATGGGCGAACGCCTGCCCGAGGCCACCGACGAGGGCGAGCTGGGCCTGATGATGGCCGGCATGACCGGAAAGGGAGCGGCATGAGCACGCGACGGATTCCGCACTGGGCCGATGTGGTGCTGGTGCCGCTGACTTCGGTGCTGCTGGCCTTTGCGCTGTCGGCGGTGGTGATCTGGGCCATCGGAGAGGACCCGTGGGAGGCCACGGTCCTGATGGTGCAGGGCGCGCTGGGCTCCAGCTATGGCTGGGGGTTCACGCTCTATTACGCCACGAATTTCCTGTTCACCGGGCTGGCGGTGGCGGTCGCGTTTCAGGCGAAGCTGTTCAACATCGGCGGCGAGGGGCAGGCGACGATGGGCGGCCTGGGCGTGGCGCTGGTGCTGCTGTATCTGCCCTGGCCGCACTGGTCGCTGGCGCTTCTGGGCGCGTCGCTGGGCGCGGCGGCGTTCGGCGCGGCCTGGGCGGCGATCCCGGGCTATCTGCAGGTCCGGCGCGGAAGTCATATCGTGATCACCACGATCATGTTCAACTTCATCGCCGCGGCGCTGCTGAATTACCTGCTGGTGTCGGTGATGCGGCCCGCGGGGTCGATGGACCCGGCCAGCGCGCGGTTTCCGGCCGAGCTGCGCCTGCCGCGCATCCATGAGATGCTCGAGGTGTTCGGCATCCCGTTCTCGCGCGCGACGCCGGCCAACATCACGCTGCTGGTGGGGCTGCTGGCCTGCGTGGCGGTGTGGTGGATGCTGTGGCGCACGCGGCTGGGTTATCAGATCCGCACCTTCGGGCAGAGCGAACCCGCGGCGCAATATGCCGGGATCAGCCCGCTGCGGGTGACGATGTATGTGATGCTGATCTCGGGCGGGCTGGCCGGGATGATGGCGATCAACAACGTCATGGGCGAGGCGAACCGGCTCTTGATGAACGCGGTCGAGGGCGCGGGCTTCATCGGGATCGCCGTCGCGCTGATGGGGCGCAACCACCCGTTCGGCGTGCTGCTGGCGGCGCTGCTGTTCGGGTTCCTGTATCAGGGCGGAGCCGAACTGGCGCTGTGGACCAACATCCCGCGCGATCTGATCGTGGTGATCCAGGCGCTGGTGATCCTGTTCACCGGCGCGCTGGACAACATGGTGCGCATCCCGATCGCGCGGGCCTTTGCGATGGTGGGGGCGCGACGCTGATGGACCTGATGGTGGTTGTCCAGATCCTGGACTCGACGCTGCGGCTGGCGACGCCGTTGCTGTTTGCGGCGCTGGCGGGGCTTATTTCCGAACGCGCGGGCGTGTTCGACATCGGGCTCGAGGGCAAGATGCTCGCCGCCGCCTTCGCCTCGGCGGCGGTGGCGTTCACCACCGGCAACGTCTGGGTGGGGCTCTGGGCGGGGATCATCGCGTCGATGTTCCTGTCGCTGATCCACGGCGTGGCGTCGATCACCTTCCGCGGCAACCAGCTGATTTCGGGGGTGGCGATCAACTTCCTGGCGGCGGGGCTGACCGTGGTGATCGCGCAGGACTGGTTCATGCAGGGCGGGCG
>PUOA01000255.1 GCA_003551925.1 Paracoccaceae bacterium | reverse complement strand
CGGGGTTGGTGATGGCATAGGTCTTGGGCAGGACCTCGGCGAAGATCAGCACCAGCAGCGTCATCACCAGCGTCGCCAGCGCCACGCCGCTGTCGCCGAAAAGCTGCGTGAACAGCGCCGTGGCGAGCGACGCGGCCAGGATGTTGACCAGGTTGTTGCCCAGCAGGATGGCGCCGATCAGCCGTTCGCTGTCATCGGTCAGCCGCAGCGCGGCCTGCGCGCCGGTCTCGCCGCGGTCGCCCTGCGATTTCAGCTTGCCCCGGCTGGACGCGGTCAGCGCGGGTTCGCTGCCCGAGAAGAAGCCCGACACCGCGATCAGCGCGACGATCGCCGCCAGCGTCAGCCACACCCCGGCATCAAGGCCGACCGTCCAGTCGCGCAGGCCTTCCCACACGGTCTGAGCCGCCGCGCGCAGGTCTTGCAGGAACTCGCCCACCCGCGCGCCTTCGCGCACCACGAGGTCATCGGAGGCGCCTGCCTCGTCCATGTCGGGTCGGTGTCCTGCGTTGTTGCACCCGTCCCAGACTTACGGGCCCCCGCGCGCCCCGTCCACCCTCGGCGTGCTCCGCCGATGTCGCCGATGTCCACGCGCCCGCCTCCGCCCGCCTCGCCACCGAGACCGAACACCACAGCGTCGCCGCGGTGTTCAGCCCGCGAACGTCGAAACCTTCGCGAAAGATGATGCCCGCGCCCGGAACGCCGATCCCGGACAAGATCTGCGCGGCCACGCGGGGGACGCTCAGCCGGCGGCGGCCGACACGTCCAGCAGCATGGTCGCCATGGCGAAGTAGATGATCACGCCGATCGCATCGGCGAGCGACGTGACCAGCGGCGCCGAGGCCGCGGCCGGGTCGAGCTTGAAGCGCGACAGGATGAAGGGCAGCGACATCCCGATCAGCGAGCCCACCAGAACGATCATCACCATGGTCAGCGACACCACCAGCGCGATCTCCGGCCCGCCGCGGAAGATGCCGATGGCCGACACTGCCAGCGCCATGGTCAGGCCCAGAAGGCCCGCCACCGCGGCCTCGCGCGTGACCATCTTGCCCCAGTCCTTGAGCCGCACATCGCCGGTGGCCAGCGCGCGCACCATCATCGTGGCCGACTGGCTGCCCGCGTTGCCGCCCGAATCGACCAGCAGCGGCAGGAAGAACACCAGCGCAATGTAGGCGGCGATCGTGTCCTCGAAATAGGCGATGCCGGCGCCCGAGAAGATGTTGCCGAACACCAGGATCACCAGCCACGGCACCCGCTTGCGATAGAGCAGCCCGATGCTGGCGCTCAGCATCGACGTGCCCAGCCCCCCCACGGCCGAGGTCTTGACGAAGCTGATGTCCTCGGCCTCGCGCGCGACGTCCATGGCGTCGTCATAGGTGACGATCCCGGCCAGCCGGTCGCCGCCATTGATCACCGGCAGCGCCAGCAGGTCGTATTTGCGGATCAGTTCGACCGCGCGCTCGCGCTTGTCCTCGGCGCGGATGAAGGGCGGCTCGCGGCGCATGATGCTTTCGACGGTGGCGCTGTCACGCGCCACCAGCAGGTCGCGCAGGCTGACCGTGCCGATCAGGCGGCGTTCGTCGTCGAGCACGTAGGAGTGGTAGATCGTCTCGGCATCGGGCGCCACGCGGCGCAGGTGCTCGATCGCCTGCACGGTGGTCAGATGCGGCGGCACCGTGGCGTAATCCGAGGTCATCACCGATCCGGCGGTCCCTTCGGGGTAGGCGGCGAGCTTGCGCATGTCCTCGCGCTCGGCCTGTGCGAGGCCCGGCAGCAGCGCGTTCTTCTGGTCCTCGTCCAGCTCGGCGAAGAGGTCGGCGCGCTCGTCATGCGCCATCGCCCCGAAGATGCGCGCCATGTCGTGCCGGTCCAGCGCCTCGGCCAGCGTCTTCTGGGTTTCGTGGTCGAAATAGCCGAACAGCGTCGCCTGCTTGTGCTCTTCGAGGCACAGCAGCACGCGGGCGGTGTCGGCGGGCTCGAACGCGCCGATCAGCCCGACGATATCGGCGGGGTGCTCATGGCGCAGCGCCACGCGGATTGAGCCGAGGTCATCGGTGCGCAGGAAGCGCTCGAGCGCCGAGCGGGTGAGGGTCAGGGTGTCGTTCATCGGTCATGCTCCGGTCATCAGGGCCGGACGGCCCTGCGCGCGTGACCGGGGTCAGGCGCGGACCGTCAGACCTGCTTCGCTCTCGGGAAGGTGTCGGCCCCATGACGCGAAGCGCGGCATAGGACCCTGCACCTACTTCCGTCTTCCATGGTTGCCTCCATTGCTGCGCAGGCACGACGCCGGCACGCGCTGCGGGAGCTAGACAATCGGGGGGGGCGGGTCAACCCGTTTCCGCGCTGCGGCTCGTGGCAGGCCGGGAAAAGCGCCCGAAGCGCGCTCCCACCCGCCCACCCCGCGCGCTTCGGGCGCTTCGGGCGCTTTCGCGCGCGGGACGCGCGCGGGACGCGCGCGCCGTGGCGCTCAGGCCGCGCGCGGCCGCCCGGCGAGCCAGATCAGCGCGCCGCCCGCCAGCACCAGGAAGGGCAACATCGCCAGATTGACCAGCTGCCAGCCGGTCTGTGCGTCGCTGCCCACGCAGTTCATCAGCGCGCCCGAGCTCAGCGATGCGGCGAACACGCCGCCGAACACGATCAGGTCATTCATGCCCTGCACCCGGCCGCGTTCCTCGGGGCTGTGGTGATCGGCGAGCATTGCGGTGGCGCCGATGAAGCCGAAATTCCAGCCCAGCCCCAGCAGGATCATCGAGACGAAGAAGTGTTCGAGCTCGACCCCCATCATCGCCACCGCGCCCGAGCCCGCAAGGATCACCAGCCCCAGCGTCACGATCCGCGGCGCCCCGTAGCGCGCGATCAGGTGCCCGGTAAAGAACGACGGCGCATACATCGCCAGCACATGCGCCGAGACCACGTTGGCCGCGTCGCCGGTGGTGAACCCGCACCCCACCACCGCCAGCGGCGAGGAGGTCATCACCAGGTTCATCAGCGCATAGCTGACGGTCGCGCAGATCACCGACACCGCGATCACCGGCGAGCGCAGCAGCTCCATCCGCGACCGGCCCACGGGCGCGCCGGCCTGGGGCTGCGGGGGTTTGGGGATGTCGAGCGCCAGAAAAACCACCATCCCGATCAGGTTCAGCGCGATCACCGCCAGATAGGTGCCCAGAAACGGCACCACCATCGAGTCCGCCGTCACCTTGACCAGTTGCGGCCCCAGCACCGCCGCCACCAGCCCGCCCGCCATCACATAGGAGATCGCCTTGGGCCGGAACTCGGGGCTGGCGGTGTCGGCGGCGGCGAAGCGGTAGAAGCCCTGGCCCGACATGTAGAGACCGGTGAGCAGCGAGCCCAGCAGGAACAGCGCGAACGAGCCCTGCATCAGCCCCATCGCCCCGATCACCGCGCCCGCGGTGCCGCCCGCGCAGGACAGCACGAAGCCCGCGCGCCGCCCGAAGCGCTGCATGAAGGCCGCAAGCGGCGTCGCCGACAGCATCGAGCCCAGCACGATCATCGAGATCGGCAGCGTCGCCCAGCACGCATTCGCCGCCAGCGTCTGCCCGGCCAGCCCGCCGATGGTGAAGATCATCGGCATCTGCGCGCCCATGATCGCCTGCGCGGCCACCAGCACGATGACATTGCGCCGCGCACGGGCGTCGGATTGGGCGGCGGGGGCGGTGGTCTCGGTCATGCGGGTTTGCTACTCCTGTCAGCGCCAAAGGAAAAGGGGCAAGCCGCATGACCGGGCGCATCCTGCACAGCGACGCCTGCATGGCCGAGGGCGCGGCGTGGCTGGCCGATGCCGAGCCGCGTTTCGCCCATGCGCTGCGGCTGACCGGCACGCCACCGCTGCGCCGGCGCGAGGATGGCTTTGCCGCGCTGTTGCAGGCGATCGTCAGCCAGCAGGTCAGCGTCGCCGCCGCGCGCGCGATCTGGGGGCGGATGGACGGCGCGGGACTGACCGCGCCCGACACGGTCGCCGCCGCCGGCGACGAGGCGTTGCGCGCCGCGGGCCTGTCGCGCCAGAAGATGCGCTATGCGCGCGCGCTGGCCACCGCGGGGATCGATTTCGACGCCCTGCGCGCGATGCCCGACGCGCAGGTCGTCGCCACGCTGGTCGACGTGCCCGGCATCGGACGCTGGACGGCGGAAATCTACGCGATGTTCAGCCTCGGGCGCGCCGACGTGTTCGCGCCGGCCGATCTGGCGTTGCAGGAATCGGCGCGGGTGCTGTTCGATCTGCCCGACCGCCCGCGAGAGGCCGCGCTGCGGCGCATGGCGCAAGCCTGGTCGCCGTGGCGCACGGTTGCGGCGGGGCAGCTCTGGGCCTATTACCACGTGCTCAAGTCACGCGAGGGGGTGTCATGACACGGCAATTGCAGTCCGACCGGCGCGGGGCGGCGCCGGGCAGCGCGCGCTCGGTGGTGGTGTTCGTGCATGGCTACGGGGCCGATGGCGCGGACCTGCTGGGGCTGGCCGAGCCGCTGGCCGCGCATCTGCCCGACACCGCCTTCTACGCCCCCAACGCCCCCGAGCCCTGCACCAACAACCCGATGGGGTATCAGTGGTTCCCGATCCCGTGGCTCGATGGCTCTCCCGAAGCCGCCGCGCGCGAGGGGCTTCTGCGCGCGGCCGAGGACCTCGACGCGTTTCTGGACCACGTGCTGGCCACCGAAGCGCTGCCGCCCGAGGCGCTGGCGCTGGTGGGCTTCAGCCAGGGCACGATGATGAGCCTGCACGTCGCCCCGCGCCGGGCGGCGCCGGTGGCCTGCGTGGTGGGGTTCTCGGGGCGGCTGATGGCGCCCGAGGCGCTGGCCGCGCAGACCCGCAGCCGGCCCCCGGTGCTGCTGGTGCATGGCGACGCCGACGAGGTGGTGCCGGTGCAGTCGCTCCCCGAAGCCGCACAGGCGCTGCAGGGCGCGGGGTTCGAGACCTACGCCCATGTCTCGAAGGGCACCGGCCACGGCATCGCACCCGACGGGCTGTCGCTGGCGCTGGGCTTCCTGCTGGACAAGCTGCCGCAGCCGCCGGGCTGAGCCGCGCCGGCGCGGGATTCCGTCGGTCGGCTGCACAATATCTTTGCTGACAATGCCCTGCGCATCATGCTAGCCTTCGCCCGGTAGGCGTAGAGTGGAAAGGATACAGCATGCGCAAGATTTTCGTGGCGACGGCTCTGGCGGGTGTGATGGCCCTCGGAGCATGCCAGATGACCGATCAGGAACGCATGATCGCCGGTGGTCTGGTGGGTGCGGGGGCAGGTCTGCTGACCGCGAACGCGCTGAACGCGAACCCCAACTGGACGGTGGTCAGCACGCTGGCCGGTGCCGCGGTGGGCACAATCGTGGCACGCAATGCGCGCACCAACGAATGCGCCTACAAGGTCGGCCCCGACCGCTACGAGGTCCGCCGCTGCTGAGGCGGACACCCGGAGCGATCTGCATGGGCCCCGGCATGCGTCGGGGCCTTTTTCATGGCGCGGTGCTTGCGGCGCTGCCGTGGCGGTGCAACATCTTGGTAACGAAGGCGCGCCATCATGGCGGTCGCCCGATTCTGTGGATGTGACATGGAACTGATCCTCGCCATCGCCGTGCTGCTGGTGCTCGTGGTCCTGCTGGGCCTGAAGATCGTGCCGCAGTCGGAAAACTTCGTCATAACGCGGCTGGGCGCGTATCACCGCACGCTGGACGCCGGGGTGAATCTGGTCGTGCCGTTCCTGGACCGGGTCCACGCCAAGGTGCCGGTGAACGACCAGGTGCTCAACGACATCGAGCTTGAGGTCGTGTCCGCCGACAACGTGGTGTTCGGCGCGCAGCTGCTGGTGGTCTACCGGATCGAAAACCCCGAAGCGGCGGTGTTTCGCGTCAACAGCATCGACAATCTGGTGATCGGGCTGGTGCAGTCGCTGGTGCGTTCGGAACTCGGCAAGGTCGAGCTTGACGCGGTGCAATCCGACCGCGGCTCGCTCAACGTCGCGCTGCTCGAGGCGTTGGAGGATGCGGGCAAGACCTACGGCATCCGCATCAGCCGTTCGGAAATCACCGATGTGCGCCTGAACGAGACCACGCAGAAGGCGATGGCCGAGGTTCTGGCCGCCGAGCGCGAGCGTCGCGCCGCCATCACCCGCGCCGAAGGCCAGCGCCGCGCGGCCGAGCTTGCCGCCGATGCCGAACTCTACGAGGCACAGCGCCGCGCCGATGCGATTCGCGCCATCGCGCAGGCGAATGCCGAGGCGAATCGCACCATTTCGGCCTCGCTCGAAGGCGACAACGCGCGCGAGGCGCTGGTCTTCCAGACCGCGCGCATGCAGGTCGAGGCCCTGGAGGGGCTGTCCAAATCCGACAACGCCAAGCTCATCATGCTCCCCGGCGGACCCTCCAACGCGTTCCGCGAGGCCGCGGCGATCCTCAAGGAGATCTGAGGCATGGACCTCGCTGCCTTGCCGGACTGGAGCCTGTGGGGGATCTTCGCGGTCCTGCTGCTGATCGTCGAGATGCTGAGTGCGGCCTATCTGGCGCTGGGCTTCGCGATGGCGGCGGCGGTGGTGGCCGCGCTGGTCTGGGCCGCGCCGGGGATGGGGCTGATCTGGCAGGCGCTGATCTGGGCGGTGCTGGGGCTGGCCATGTGGCTGGCGCTGTCACGCTGGAGCAAGGCGCGCCGCAAGAAACGCGGCGACATCAACGACTTCGATTCGCGCGACGCGCTCCCCCCCGCGGAGCGCAGGCCACGCCGCCCCGACGACACCGACCCGCGCTGAGGGACGCCCGCGCCCGCGCCCGCGCCGGGGAACAGGGGGGCACAGGATCCTGTTGGCGTCCCCGGCGGACAGGCGCCGCTGGGCGCCGCCGATGCGGGGGTCAGGCGCGTGCGCGTTCCGCTGGCAGGTCGTAGCGCCATTCATACAGCGGGCCGATCGTGTCCAGATCGAACAGCGACGACACCGACGTTCCGCTCCAGGTGTTCAGGATCGCCTGCGCGAACATCGGCGCGGTGGGGACGATGCGAATGTTGGGGGCGGCCACGACCTCGGCGCGCGGTTCGATCGAATCGGTGATCACCAGCGAACTCATCACCGAGTTCGTGATCCGCTCCACCGCCGGGCCGGACAGCACCCCGTGGGTGATGTAGCTGTGCACCTCGGTGGCGCCGGCGTCCTTGAGCACCTCAGCCGCCTTGCACAGCGTCCCGGCGGTGTCGCAGATGTCGTCCACGATGATGCAGATCTTGTCCTGCACATCGCCGATCACCGTCATCTCGGCCACCTCGCCGGGCTTCTCGCGCCGCTTGTCGACGATGGCGAGCGCGCAGCCCACGCGCTTGGCAAGCT
>PUOA01000017.1 GCA_003551925.1 Paracoccaceae bacterium | reverse complement strand
TAGCTCGATGCCCAAGCGACAGTCAGCGAGGTGCCGAGTGCTGCGAGAACGCCCGCGCGCCGGGCCGGGGGCAGTCGCGGGATCATGCCTGCGCCGTCACGCAAGCGCCACCCAGAGCTGGAACATCAGCCCTGCGGCCAGCGCGCCGCCCAGCGACAGCGCGACATAAAGTGCAAAGACCTGTGGCCGCGCCAGCGCCCAGACCGCCATCGCCGCCGGAATCGAGGTCACGCCGCCTGCGATCAGAAATGCCATGCCCGCCCCCGGTGCCATGCCCTGGCTGATCAGACCGCCCACCAGCGGAAGCGCGGCATAGCCGTTCAGATAGGCGGGCAGGCCGACCAGCGTTGCCGTGAAGGTTGGCATCAGGCCCGCGCCGCCCAGTGTGGCGGTCACTGTCTCGGCCGGGATCCAGGCCAGCATCAGGCTTTCGAGAACGAAGGCCAGCGTCAGCCATTTGGCCAGGAAGAGCGTCGTGTTGAGCCCGGTCGCGGCGAATTTTCTTCGACGCTCGGGCTCCACCCAGAAGCGCCAGACGACCGGCTTCGGCGCCCGGACGCGGGCGCCGCCGCAACCGCCATTGCCGATGCCCTCGCGCAGCGGGTCCGCGAAGGCGCCGCCGCGCATCAGCGCATGCGTGACCAGCCCCCCCGCAAGCCCCAGCCCGAACGCCGCCAGCGTCTTGGCCAGCGCGAACTCCATGCCCAGCACGCCCACGGTCAGCACGAACATCGACGGGTCCATCAAGGGCGAGGCCAGCCAGAAGGCCATGACCGCCGACAGCGGCACCCCCATTGCCAGCAGCGCCGCGATCAACGGAATCACCCCGCAGGAACAGAAGGGCGAGACCGCCCCCGCGAGCGCCCCCAGCGCCACCATCGTCAGCGGTGCGCCGGTAAAGGCCCGCGCGATCAGGTTGTCCGCACCTGTCGCCCCGGCCCAGGCGGCGATGGCGATGGACAGGACAAGATAAGGCGCAGTGCGCATCAGCGCGCTTCCCGCGAAGGCGGCGCTGTCGGTGCCCTGCGCCGGGTCGAACACCAAAAGCGCGCCGAGGATCAGCGCTGTCACCAGCCAGACCCTTTGGTGCTGCCAGAGATGGCGAAGTCCGTTCAGTATTCTGGCGTGCCGACCGCCGGATTCGGGCAGGGATGTCTCGCTCATGACCATTGTTCCGGAATTATGGTTGCATTTGTCACGGGAAACGAGCGCTCCATCACGCCGCATCGCCGTTCGCGTGCAAGCTCACGCCTGCACAACACTCATGGGTCAGGAATCCCACAAGCCGGCGCATTGCCCGATAGTCCACACGGTTGAACACCTCGCGCCCCTGCCGCTCCTGCAGGACCAGACCGGCCTCCACCAGCGCCGAAAGGTGATGCGCCAGTGTCGACGCGGCCATGTCCAGATGCGCGCCGATATCGCCCACGCGCAGCCCGCCCTCACCCGCCTGCACCAGCAGCCGAAAGATCGACAGCCTGGCGTCATGGCCAAGGGCGGACAGGGCGCGGGCATGACGCGTTGCTGGTGTCATGCACTCCAATAAAACCATATTTCCGGTTTTGTCAATATGTCCGGCGCGTGTCCGATGGCGCGGCATCGACCGCGGCAGCCCCGCCGGAACGGCGATCCGGCTGCGGCAGGCGCAGCGCCTCGGTCATCCGCGGAACTGCCCGGAACAACCCGCTATGGCCCGAACGTCCCATCGCCGCACCGAAGCCCGACGCTGCGCCCTCGCGTTGCCTCAGCCTGATCGACAATCACGCTCGCCTGGCTGCACCCACGCCGACACGCCCCCAGCCGGGCCCTCGGCACCGCTTGGGCAATCCGATGGCATTCAGCGCGTTTCCGCCGTCAGCCCACCGCCGCAAAGCCTGCGGCAGCGGCTGCCAGCACACCGCCGACGGCAAGCATTTTCCATGTGCGGGCGCGGTCCTGGCGGGAGGTCGGTCCGCCGCCGTAGTCGAAGCGTTCGTAGATGACATTGTGCGTCGGCAGGCCCAGGTCCAGAAGCGTGTCCGAGACCTTGACCACCATCGGCCCCGGGCCGCACATCATGGCGACGGTGGTTTTCGGGTCCAGCCCTGTCAGCAGGCGTTGCAGGCGGTCGCGATCCAGCAGCCCGATCTCGCCCTGCCAGCCGGGGGCGCCCTGTTCCGCGATCGGCATCAGCCGCATGTCGAGCGTGCTTTCGGCGGCGCGCAGCTCATCGAGCCGGGCGAAGTTCTGCGGGTGTCCCGCGGCATAGACCACGCGCACGGGGCGGCGGTCGCCGCGCGCGGCCATGTCGCGCACCAGCCCGATGATCGGGGCGATCCCCACGCCGCCGCCGATCAGCAGCAGCGCCTGCGCGTCATGCGATTCCAGCGTGAATTCGCCATATGGCCCGTCGATCCCGATCACGCGGCCCGGCGGCAGGGTGCCGATCTGATTGGTGAAATCGCCCGCCTCCTTGATGATCAGGCTCAGGCCCGGACGTTCGGGGCTGTCGGCGATGGAAAACGGGTGATCGAACAGCGGGAACCGCCGGTTGCCCTCGGTCATCCAGACGAACTGCCCGGCGTGATAGCGCGGCTGCGGCGTGCCGGGTCTGGGCTGGATGTCGAGCTCCCACATCCGGTCGGCGAGCGGGGTGATCCCGGCCAGCCGCCACGGCCGGTGGTGCAGCCGCCACCAGCGGTAGCCGTAGAGCGTGGCCATCACCGCCAGCACCAAAGCCCCCGTGACCCACCACAGCGTTTCGACCGGCCCCTGCGCGCTGAACCGGCCCACGGCGACCGCGTGGTGCAACCCGCCGAACACCACCACCAGCGCCAGCACCACGTGAACCGCGCGCCAGCCTTCGTAGCGCATCGGCAGGCGTTCGCGCAGGATCGAGCTGACCACCAGCACCAGCAGCGCGGCGAGCGCGACCACCCCGGTGCGATAGTCCGGCGCGGTCAGGTAGAACTGCAGCCGCATCCAGCCCAGCGCCGGGTCCGCCATCCAGGTGGGCACGACATACAGAAGCGGGTGCAGCACCACCGCCACCGCCAGCCAGTGCGCCGCCAGCTTGTGAAACGCCATGATCCTGTCGATGCCAAGCCGCCCCGAGGCGCTTTCGAACCGCCCCGAGGTGACGAACTGCACCGCCATCCCCACCAGCGCCATCAGCCCCAGCGCCGCGCCCGCCAGCTCCCACGGGTGCGCGGCGGATACGCTCTGGCCATAGCCAAGCGCCAGCGGCAGCAGCCCCGCCAGCAGGTAGCCCAGCGCGAGGGCCGCGCCGCTGGGCCGCGGCGGAAACAGCAGTGTCGCGGTGGGCATAGGTTTGGACAGGCCTCGAATTGCTGTGGTAACGTCGGATATGAAAGCCGATGCCGCGGCACGGATCAAGCCTCGCACAAGGGGGCCGCGCCCGAAACCGGACAGGAGAGGTGAATGCGTGGATTTCTGGTTCTGCTGGCGGTGGTGCTGGCATTTCCGGCGGCGCAGCTGCGCGCGGGTGACGATCTGGTCGGGTTGGAGCGGATCATCGCGGCGTGGCTCGAGTCGCCGCACGGGGATTACCATTCGCGGTCCTTCACCTACTGGAACGCCGATGGCGAGGTGCCGACAAGCTGCGCCACCTGCCATTCGGAAACCGGGATGCTGGACTTCCTTGGCGTGGGCGGGCTGACGCCCGGTGAGATCGACCACCCCGGCGCGATCAATTCGCCCATCGGCTGCGCCTCGTGCCACACCGAGGAAGGCCACGCGCTCGACGCGGTCACCTTCCCCTCGGGGGTCGAGGCGACGGGGCTGGGCGCGTCGGCAACCTGCATGGTCTGCCACCAGGGGCGGCAGTCGAACGATCAGGTCGCGGCGCGCGTGGACGGCAAGGCGCTGGACGAGGTCTCGGACGAGCTGTCCTTCGTCAACATCCATTACGGCGCCTCGGCGGCAGTGATGTATGGGGCGGCGGCGCGCGGCGGGGTCCAGTATGACGGGCGCAGCTATGTCGGCCAGTTCATGCACGTCCCGGCCGCGAATACCTGCTCGGACTGCCACAACCCGCACAGCACCGAGGTGGAGCCCGCAAGCTGCCTTGCCTGCCACACCGAAGGCGCGGACGATCTGCGCGACATCCGCGTGCAGCATGTGGATTTCGCCGCCACCGGCGACCGCGCGGGCGGCATCCACACCGAGATCGAGGCCTTCCGCGACGCGCTCTTCGACGCGATTCGCCGCTACGCCGACGAGGTGGTGGGCGAGCCGATCGCCTATGGCGGCGGGTTTCCGTATTTCTTCGCCTCGCCCGATGGCACCGGCACCATGCCCGACGACATGCTGAGCCGCGACAACCGCTATCAGCACTGGACGCCGCGGCTGCTGAAGGCCGCCTACAACTACCAGGTCGCGCGGCTGAACCCGGGCGCCTATGCCCACAACCCGCGCTACATGATGCAGCTGCTGCACGACAGCCTGCACAGCCTGTCCGAGGCGATCGACATCGACATGACCGGCATGATCCGCCCCTGACGCCGGCGACCGGGCGCACACGCAGTCCTGACTGGAACGCCGCGCGGTGTTGAGGTAGTCTGCGCGACAGACCCGGAAAACCGGGCGGCTCCGGAAACGGGCACCGAGGCAGTTCGAGGCGGTGACATGACGGAAATGGCTCATGGCGGCGTGCCCCTGCGCGCCGCCGAGGCGGTGCTCCCGCGCTGGTGGCGCACGGTGGACCGCTGGACGATCGGCTGCGTGGTGGTGCTGTTCGGCATCGGGCTGCTGCTGGCGCTGGCGTCCTCGCCGCCGCTGGCAGCGCGCAACGGATTGCACCCGTTCCATTACGTGCAGCGGCAGCTGGTGTTCGGGCTGCTTGCGATGGTGGTGATGCTCATCAGCTCGATGCTGTCGCCAGCGACGATCCGGCGGCTGGCGGTGGTGGGGTTCCTCGCCACGCTGCTGTCGTTGCTGGCGCTGCCGTTTCTGGGCACCGATTTCGGCAAGGGCGCGGTGCGGTGGTATTCGCTGGGCTTCACGTCGGTGCAGCCGTCCGAGTTCCTCAAGCCGTTTCTGGCGGTGTTTGCGGCGTGGCTGCTGGCGGCGGGCCATGCCCCTGACGGGCCGCCGGGGCGCTCGTTGTCGCTGGGGTTCACCATGCTGGCGGTGGCGTTGCTGGTGATTCAGCCCGATTTCGGGCAGGCGGCGCTCATCGCCTTTGCGTGGGGGGTGATGTATTTCGTCTCGGGGGCGCCGATCGCGCTGCTGCTGGGGCTGGGCGGGGCGGCGGGCCTCGGCGGGCTGCTGGCCTATCACAGCTCGGAGCATTTCGCGCGCCGCATCTACGGCTTCCTGACCCCCGAGGTCGACCCCCGCACCCAGATCGGCTTTGCCACCAACGCGATCCAGGAAGGCGGATTCTTCGGCGTGGGCGTTGGTGGCGGGCAGGTCAAGTGGTCGCTGCCCGATGCCCACACCGACTTCATCATCGCCGTCGCCGCCGAAGAATATGGCGTGGTGCTGGTGCTGCTGATCATCGCGCTCTTCGCCTCGATCGTGCTGCGCTCGGTCACGCGGCTGATGCGCGAGCGCGACATGTTCATCCGGCTGGCGGGCACCGGGCTGATCGCCATGCTGGCCGCGCAGGCGATGATCAACATGGGCGTTGCGGTGCGGCTGCTGCCCACCAAGGGAATGACGCTGCCCTTCATCTCGTATGGCGGGTCGTCGCTGGTGGCTGCCGGAATCGGTCTGGGGATGCTTCTGTCATTGACACGCAGCCGTCCGCAGGGCGAAATCGGGGACATCCTGACACGGCGGAGGCGCACATAGCATGGGCCGGCAGCCGCTCTTGCTGATCGCAGCCGGGGGCACGGGCGGGCACATGTTCCCCGCGCAGGCCCTGGCCGAGGCGATGCTGGCGCGCGGCTGGCGGGTGCGCCTGTCCACCGACGCGCGCGGCGCGCGGTATGCAGGCGGCTTCCCCGAAGATGTGGCGGTGCAGGTCGTCCCCTCGGCCAGCCCCGCGCGCGGCGGGCGGCTGGAGCGCGCACTGGTGCCGCTGCGCGTGGCCGGCGGGGTGCTCGCGGCGACAGCGCGCATGCTGTGGGACCGCCCCGCGGTGGTGGTGGGCTTTGGCGGCTACCCGTCGATCCCGGCGCTGGCGGCGGCATGGCTGCTGCGCCGCCCGCGCATGCTCCACGAACAGAACGGCGTGCTGGGCCGCGTGAACCGCATCTTCGCCCGTCGCGTGCACCGCGTCGCCTGCGGCACCTGGCCCACCGAGCTGCCCGCCGGGGTGCAGGCCGAACACACCGGCAACCCCGTGCGCCGCGCGGTGCTGGAGCGCGCGGGCGCGGGCTACATCGCGCCGGGCGATTACCCGATGGACCTGCTGGTGATCGGCGGCAGCCAGGGTGCGCGCATCCTGTCGGATGTGGTGCCTGCCGCCATTGCCGCGCTGCCGCCCGAGGTCACGCGCAACCTGACCGTCGCCCACCAGGCGCGCGAGGAGGACATGCAGCGCGTGATCGACGCCTACGACACCGCCGGCATCCGCGCCGAGATCGCCCCCTTCTTCGACGACATCCCCCGACGCCTGTCCGAGGCGCAGCTGGTCATCAGCCGCGCCGGCGCCAGCTCGGTCGCCGACATCGCGGTGATCGGGCGCCCGTCGATCCTGATCCCCTATGCCGCCGCCACCGCAAATCACCAGGCCGCCAACGCCCGGATGCTGTACGAAGCCGACGCAGCGGTGGTGATCCCCGAAACGCACCTGACCCCCGACGCGCTGCGCGACAGCATCGCCGCGGTGCTGACCCACCCCGAGGGCGCGCAGCGCATGGCCAACGCCGCGCTGGGCTGCGGACGCCCCGACGCCACCGACCGGCTGGTCGAGCTTGTCGAAACCCTTGCACAGGAGCGCCGATGAACACCGCGACCAAACTGCCCACCGGCATCGGGCCGATCCACTTCGTGGGCATCGGCGGGATCGGGATGTCGGGCATCGCCGAGGTCCTGCTGACCTTCGGCTACACGGTGCAGGGCTCGGACCTGAAGGCGTCGGCGCAGACCGAGCGGCTGGCGGGCCTGGGCGCCGAGATCTTCCTCGGCCAACGCGCCGAGAACCTGCGCGCCGCCGAGGTGGTCGTGGTCTCCACCGCGATCCGCCCCGACAACCCCGAACTGGTGGCCGCGCGCAAGGCCGGCCTGCCCGTGGTGCGCCGCGCCGAGATGCTGGCCGAACTCATGCGCCTGCGCTCGAACGTCGCCGTGGCGGGCACGCATGGCAAGACCACCACCACCACGCTGGTGGCGACGCTGCTGGACCGCGGCGGGCTGGACCCCACGGTGATCAACGG
>PUOA01000122.1 GCA_003551925.1 Paracoccaceae bacterium | reverse complement strand
TCTCGCGGCCCAAGGTGCTGCTGCTGGACGAGCCGCTGTCGAACCTGGATGCGCGGCTGCGCGAGGACATGCAGGTCGAGCTGATCGAACTGCACAAGCGGCTGGGGCTGACCACGCTGTTCGTGACCCATGACCAGGAGGAAGCGCTGTCGCTGTCGGACCACATCGTGCTGATCAATGGCGGGCGGATCGAACAGCAGGGCGCGCCCGCCGAGATCTACTCCGAACCGGCCTCGGCCTTCGCGTCGAGCTTTCTGGGCGCCGCCAATCTGGTGCCCGTGCGCATCGACCACGACGCCGGCGGCACCGTGGCCACGCTGGAGGACGGCCAGACGCTGGCGCTGCCCGGCAACGACGCCCCGGCCGGCCCCGCAACGCTGGCCCTGCGGCAGGAGGACATCGCCCTGCTGCCCGACGGCGCGCCGCTGCCCGACGGGCATGCCGGGCTGCGGGCCACGCTCGGCACCCGGGTCTATCTGGGCGCGCGGGCGCGCTTCGTGGTGACGCTGGGCGCGGCCCGGCTGCGGGTGCTGACCAGCGCCGCCGACGTGCAGGACAGCGGCGGGCGCGTGCAGTTGGCCATCGACCCCGCGCGCATCCGCGTGCTGCCGCCCGATCCCGGCTGAGGGGGGGCGCGGGCGATGCGCGACATCGACATGCGGACCTTCGTCGCGCTGGCGCGCAACCGCCATTTCGGGCGCACCGCCGACGAGCTGAACACCACCCAGCCCGCGATTTCGGGGCGGCTCGCGGCGCTGGAAGCCGAATTCGGCTGCCGGCTGGTGCATCGTGGCGACCGGGCCTTCGCGCTGACCCCTGCCGGGCAGCAGGTGCTCGCGCAGTTCCAGCAGACGCTGCACGACATCGACGCGCTGCGCCGCCACCTTGGCCAGGCCGCGCAGGCGCAGCTGGAACCGCTGCGGCTGGGCGCGATCGACTCGGTCTCGGCCACCTGGATGCCGGCGCTGATCGAGGCGCTGCGCGCGTCCTTCCCGGAATTGCGCATCGAGCTTACGGTGGACGGGACCCGCCCGCTGGTCGACGGGATGCGCGCGGGCGATCTGGACATGGTGTTCTGCCTGCAGCCCGTGCTCGATGACGGGTTTCGCAGCTATGTCGCGTGCATGTTGCAGATGGTCTGGGCCGGCGCGCCGTCGCTGATCGACCCCGACCGGACCTATACGGTGGCCGAACTCGGCGAGTTGCCGATCATCTCGTTTCCGCGCAATTCGCCGCCCTTCCAGATGATCGCGCCGTTCTTTCAGGACGAACAGGTGCTGGCCTCGAAGCTGACCAGCTGCAATTCGCTCTATGCGCTGGTCAACCTGCTGATCGACGGCTTCGGCATCGGCGCGATCCCCACCGTCAGCATCCGCCGCGAGATCGACCAGCGCCTGCTGGTGCCGTTGCGCGTGGCCAAGCGGATGCCGCCGATGCCGATCGTGGCGTCCTACCGCGCGGGGCCCGAATGGAGCTTCCTGCCGCAGGCGGTGGAGCACGCGAAGGCCACGGTCTCGGGCTACTGCGCGCGGGTGGATCCCAGCCTTGTCTGGCTCGACGCCGCGTCCCAGGGCGTTGAGGGCGCATGACCTGGCGGCCTTGCCCGCGCCGCCCAGCCCACCCGCCCACCGACCGACACACCCCGTTTCCTTGCCCGCGCGAATGTGCAAATGTCCCACGCGGGGGCGCATCGGGAGGACCGCGTGAAAACCCAGGTCGCAATCATCGGGGGCGGGCCGGCGGGGCTGCTGCTGGCACAACTGCTGCATGTTCGCGGCATCGACAGCATCGTGCTCGAACGCCGCTCGCGCGCGCATGTGCTGGGGCGCATCCGCGCGGGCGTGCTGGAACAGGGGCTGGTGCGGCTGCTGGAGGCGGCGGGCTGCGCCGACCGGCTGCACGCCGAGGGCCATGTCCACCACGGCACGCTGATCGCGCATGCCGACCGGGTGTTTCGCATCGATTTCAGCGCGCTGACCGGCTCGCCGGTGGTGGTCTACGGCCAGACCGAGGTGACGCGCGACCTCTATGCCGCGCGCGATGCCGCCCGGGGCCGCACCGAGTTCGAGGTCGAGGCCGTCACCATCCACGGCGCCGACACCGACGCGCCGCAGGTCAGCTATGCCGTGGGTGGCGAGGCGCGCCGGATCGAGTGCGACTTCGTCGCCGGCTGCGATGGCTTCCACGGCGTGAGCCGCCGCACCATCCCCGACACGGTCCGGCGCGAGTTCGAAAAGGTCTACCCCTTCGGCTGGCTGGGCATCCTGAGCGAGACCCCGCCGGTGAGCGAGGAACTGATCTACGCCAATTCGGAGCGCGGTTTCGCGCTGTGCTCGATGCGCAACCCGCGCCTCAGCCGCTACTACATCCAGTGTGCGCCGGGCGAGCGCGCCGAGGACTGGAGCGACGCCGCCTTCTGGGACGAGCTGCGCCGCCGCCTGCCGGCCGACACCGCCGCCGCGCTGGTCACCGGCCCGTCGATCGAGAAATCCATCGCGCCGCTGCGCTCCTTCGTGTGCGAGCCGATGCGCTGGGGCCGGCTGTTCCTGTGCGGCGACGCGGCGCATATCGTGCCCCCCACCGGCGCCAAGGGGCTGAACACCGCCGCGTCGGATGTGCATTACCTGTGGCACGCGCTCTGCGATCACTACCTGAACGGCTGCGACGACGGGATCGACCGCTATTCCGGGCGCGCGCTTGCCCGCGTCTGGAAGGCCGAGCGCTTCAGCTGGTGGTTCTCGGGGCTGTTGCACCGCTTCCCCGACCAGTCGGCGTTCGACCTGAAGATGCAGGCGGCCGAGCTGGAGTTCCTGCGCACCAACACCGCCGCGCAGCAGGCGCTGGCGGAGAACTATGTCGGCCTGCCCTACTGAACGCCCGAAGGAGCCTCTCATGACCGACCGCCTGACCACCGGAGACGCCACCCGCCGCGCCGTGCTGGGCGACGCGCATGTCGAGCGCACGCAAGCCGCAAGCACCGCGCTTGACGCGCCGTTTCAGCGGCTCGTCGTCGAAACCGCGTGGGGCACGCTCTGGGCCGATGACACCATCGCGCGGCGCGAACGCTCGATGATCACCATCGCGATCCTGGCCACCATCGGCAACGACGCCGAGCTGGCGCTGCACATCCGCGCCACCGCGCGCACCGGCGCCAGCCGCGAGGACGTGATCCAGGCGCTGATGCATGTGGCGGTCTATGCCGGGGTGCCGCGCGCCAACCACGCCATCCGCATCGCCAGGGACACCTTTGCCGAGATGGACGCCGCCCCGTGACAACCCCCTTCTACCCCCGCGACCCGTTGCGCCACCCTCCGGCGCTGACCCCGGGCTACAAGACCTCGGTCGCGCGCAGCCCGCGCGCGCCGCTGATCGCCATCGACCCCACGCTCTCCGAGCTTACCGGCCCCAGCTTCGGACCGGGCGACATCGCGCCGGGAGACAACGATCTGCTGACCAACCACGCCCGCGCCGGCGAAAGCCCCATCGGCGAGCGGATCATCCTGCACGGGGCTGTGCGCGACGAGAACGCCCGCCCCGTCCCCGGCACGCTGGTCGAGATCTGGCAGGCCAACGCCGGCGGGCGCTACCGCCACCACCGCGACGGCTATCTGGCCCCGCTCGACCCGAATTTCGGCGGCTGCGGGCGCGCCCTGACCGACGCCGAGGGGTATTTCGCCTTCCGCACCGTCAAGCCCGGCGCCTATCCGTGGCGCAACACGCCCAACAGCTGGCGGCCCGCGCATGTGCATCTGTCGCTCTTCGGCACCGGCTTTGCGCAGCGGCTGATCACGCAGTGCTATTTCGAGGGCGATCCCCTGATCGCGCACTGCGCCATCGCGCAGACGCTGCCCGACCCGCGCGGGATCGAGGCGCTGACCGCGCGGCTGGACCTCGCCGCGACGCTGCCCTTCGACGCGATCGCGTGGCGCTTCGACATCGTGCTGCGCGGCCGGCGCGAGACCCCGTTCGAAAACCGCCCCTGAGGATGACCTCCATGCGTCCGCTGAAAGAGACCCCGTCCCAGACCGCCGGCCCCTATGTGCATATCGGGCTGATGCCCGGCGCCGCGGGCGTGGCGGGCGACGCGCACGAACTCGGCCACGACATCGCCGGCCCCGACGCCGAAGGGCCGCGCATCCGGATCGAGGGGCGCGTGATCGACGGCACCGGCACCCCCGTCCGCGACGCGGTGATCGAGGTCTGGCAGGCCAACGCCGCGGGGATTCACGCCGGCCCCGGCGCGACGGTGGAGCCCGGCTTTCGCGGCTGGGGGCGGGTGGCCACCGACCCGGCCTCGGGCGGCTTCGCCATCGACACCGTCAAGCCCGGCGCGGTGCCGGGACCGGGTCCGGGCGAGCGGATGCAGGCGCCGCATCTGAGCCTGTGGATCGTCGCGCGCGGGATCAACCTCGGCCTGCACACGCGGCTCTATTTCGACGACGAACCCGAGGCCAACGCCGCCGACCCCGTCCTGAGCCTGATCGAATGGGAGACCCGCCGCGCCACGCTGATTGCCGCCCGCGCCCCCGACAATGATGCGCTTTACCGCTTCGACATCCGTCTGCAGGGCGCGGACGAGACAGTGTTCTTCGAAGTCTAGCGTGAGCATCGACCAGTGTGCGGCATCCACGCCACCCTGCGCGAAGCAAAGGCCGCAGGCCGCCGCGCAGCGCCGGGCCGCCCCCCGGCACGGCGATCTGGCATCGAAGGGCGCATAGCCTCGACCTTACGCGGACCAGGCCAGCATAAACCGACATGGCTCGCGCGGCGCATCGCCGCACCGCGGCCCGCCGCTGCGCTCTCGCGCGGCCTCAGCCGGATCGATGATCGCGCTCGCCCGATCGCCCCACGCGGGTGATCTGCCCCAGCAGCGCCTCGGCATGGGTGAGCGCGGCGCCGGTGCATTCGGCCATCACCGGCAGGGTCAGCCACTCCAGCGCCCAGGCCGCGCCGGATCGCTCCTGTTCGTGGAGCATGGCCTGCGCCAGCGTGCCCTGCAACCCGGCGACATGGCGGGCAAGCGCCACCAGCGCCTCGGCCCGGACCGGGTTGCGCTTGTGCGGCATCGCCGACGAGCCGCCGCCGCCTGCCAGCGCGATCTCGTCGACGCCCTGCTGCGCCATCAGCGCCACGTCCTGCCCCAGCTTGCCCAGCGCGCCGCAAAGAAGCGTCAGCCAGTGCCCGAACGCCACGAAGGGCGCGCGGTCGGTGTGCCAGACCGGACCCGCGCGCAGCCCGAGCGCGGCAGCGGCATGCGCTGCGGCGGCCTCGGCGCGCCCCTCGGGCGCATCGCGCAGGCCCACCGCGCCGCCGATCTGCACCTGTGCAAGCTCGGAGCGCACCGCCGCCCGGCGGTCGTGCTGCGCGCGCAGGCCGCGCTCCCACGCACCCAGCCGCAGCGCGGCGGTGGCCGGGCGCGCGGCCTGCATCCGCGTGCGCGCCATCAGCGCGGCGTCGCCGTGGCGGCGGGTCAGGTCGGCCAACGCGGCCAGCACGCGCCCGGTCCGTGTGGCCAGCAGGTCCAGCACCTCGAGCGAGACGAGCACCAGCGCGGTGTCGATCACGTCCTGGCTGGTCAGCCCGCTGTGGATCGCCGCTGCCGGACCGGGCGCCAGCCCTGCGCGCAACGCCGCCACCAGCGATGGCACGGGCACCCCGTCGCGGTCGGTGTCGGGCTCGAAGCGCACCGGGTCGAACCGCGCCAGCGCCGCGCGCGCGGCGGCGCCATCCTCGGCTGCCACGGCATCGGTCGCCGTCAGCGCCGCGGTCCAGGCGCGTTCAACGTCCAGCATGCGACCAAGCACCGACAGCGCGGAATAGGCGCGCGCGATCTCGGCATCGCCATAGGCCTGGCCGAACAGCCCGGAGGTCAGAAGCGCGCTTGTCATGGCGGCAAGCATATCCCGGCGGACCGGGCACGGCCAGTGTCCGGCGCCGTGCCTCCCGCCGTGCCCCCCGCCGTGCCTCCCGCCGTGCCCCCCGCCGTGCCCCCCGCCGTGCCGCCGTGTTGCACGCGGCGCGCGGGCCAGCGCACGCCGCGCCAACCCGATCTTGGTGAATGACGCCGATGTTTGGCGCGCAGTCACACATGGACGGGAGGCTTTGATGCCGGACAGTTCGGCAAGGCTCGACTTGCCCTTCATCATGCCGTCACAGGCGCAAAAGCACGTCACGCATAACGAGGCGATCGAACGCCTCGATCTGCTGGTGCAGCTGACCGTTGCGGCATTCGACGCCACATCGCCCCCGACCGAGCCCGCCGAGGGGCAGGTCTGGGCGCTGGGCGCAGCACCCGGCGGGGTCTGGGCGGGTCATGCCGAGACGCTCGCGGCCTTCGTGCAGGGCGGGTGGGTGTTCATCTCGCCGCGCCCGGGCTGGCGCGCGGTCGCGGGCGCCGAGCTGCGCATCTGGTCCGGGAGCGCCTGGGTGGCGCCGACGGTCGAGCTGCAGAACGTGGCCGGTGTGGGGATCAACGCAAGCTCCGACGCCACCAACCGGCTGGCCGTCGCCGCGGCGGCGACGCTGCTGAGCCATGACGGCGCCGGGCATCAGTTGAAGATCAACAAGGCCACGCCCGGCGACACCGCAAGCCTGCTGTTCCAGACCGGGTTTTCGGGCCGCGCGGAAATGGGCACCGCCGGCGACGACGACTTCGCGATCAAGGTCAGCGCGGATGGGGCGGACTGGCACGACGCGCTGATCGTCGATGCGGCAAGCGGCGCTGTCGACATGCCCAACGGGGCGAAGGTCGCGGGCTCGGAGGTTTATCGACGCGACAATACCCTCGGCACCGTCAGCCAGTCCGGCGGCATCCCCACCGGCGCAATCATCCAGCGCGGCAGCAATGCCAACGGCGAGTTCGTGCGGTATGCGGACGGCACGCAGATTTGCTGGACTACGATAGATGCCGGCAACTCTGCAGCCACCGGCGATGGCACTTTTTCCTCGCCATATCGTAGCGCTAACTTCACTTGGAATTTCCCGGCCTCTTTTGTCGGCGCTCCAGTTGTAGCCGGTGCCGTAAGCGGAGATGACAACGGGATCATCCGAACCCATGTCTTTTCTTTGCGATTTGTCACGAGCACCCAGATTTCCCAGGCCCGCGTCGTTCGTATCGGGTCGAATGACAGCAGCTTCCCGGTCATCGCGCATATCGTGGCTCATGGCCGCTGGTTCTAAGGAGAAGCACCATGCACCTGACCCTTTCCCCGCAAGTTGCCCTGCCCGGCGCACCGGAAACCACCCTGCGCGTCACGGGCGACACCATCACCATCGACGGCACGCCCTTCGACCTGAGCGCGGTGCCCGAAGGCGGCGACGGCGAATGGCCCGACAGCCC
>PUOA01000045.1 GCA_003551925.1 Paracoccaceae bacterium | reverse complement strand
CCTGAAATGGGGCCAGGGCGCGTTTCGCAATTTCCGCGTGGTGCCGCCGGGGACGGGGATCTGCCACCAGGTCAACCTGGAATACCTGGCGCAGACCGTCTGGACCGACACCGACCAGAACGGCGAGACCGTGGCCTATCCCGACACGCTGGTGGGCACCGACAGCCACACCACGATGGTCAACGGCGCCGCGGTGCTGGGCTGGGGCGTCGGCGGGATCGAGGCCGAAGCGGCAATGCTGGGCCAGCCGATTTCGATGCTGATCCCCGAAGTGGTGGGCTTCAAGCTGACCGGCGAAATGGTCGAGGGCACCACCGGCACCGATCTGGTGCTCAAGGTGGTCGAGATGCTGCGCGCCAAGGGCGTGGTGAGCAAGTTCGTCGAATTCTACGGCCCCGGCCTGGACAAGCTGCCGCTCGCCGACCGCGCGACCATCGCCAACATGGCGCCCGAATACGGTGCGACCTGCGGTTTCTTCCCGATCGACGACGAGACCCTGCGCTATCTGGAGCAGACCGGCCGCGACAAGGACCGCATCGCGCTGGTCGAGGCCTACGCCAAGGAAAACGGCTTCTGGCGCGGGCCGGATTATGACCCGATCTACACCGACACGCTCGAGCTCGACATGGGGACCATCGTGCCCGCGATTTCGGGGCCGAAACGGCCGCAGGACTTCGTCGCGCTCGACAAGGCGGCGGTGACGTTCCAGCAATATGTGAAGGGCCAGCGCTCGGGCAAGGATGCCTCCGAGAAGGAGGAAATCCGCTGGGAAGGCGAGGGCGGCCAACCCGAACCCGCCGCCATTCCGGGCGATGAGGGCCACCACGCGCGCGGTTACGTCAACGCGCCCGACGGCAAGCATTACCAGTTGCATGACGGCTCGATCGTGATCGCGTCGATCACCTCGTGCACCAACACGTCGAACCCCTATGTGATGATCGGGGCGGGGCTGGTGGCGCGCAAGGCACGCGCGCTGGGGCTGAATCGCAAGCCGTGGGTGAAGACCTCGCTCGCGCCCGGCAGCCAGGTGGTGAGCGCGTATCTCGAGGCCGCGGGCCTGCAGGAGGACCTCGACGCGATCGGCTTCAACCTCGTGGGCTATGGCTGCACCACCTGCATCGGCAACTCCGGCCCGCTGGCGCCCGAGATTTCCGAGGCGATCAACAAGTATGACCTGATCGGCGTGTCGGTGCTGTCGGGCAACCGCAACTTCGAAGGGCGCATCAGCCCCGATGTGCGCGCCAACTATCTGGCCAGCCCGCCGCTGGTGGTGGCCTATGCGCTGGCCGGCGACATGAACGTGGACATCGTCAACGAACCGCTGGGCGAGGACAGGGACGGCAACCCGGTCTACCTGCGCGACATCTGGCCCACGCAGGCCGAAATCGCCGCGCTGGTGGAGAAGACCGTCACGCGCGAGGCGTTCCAGTCCAGATACGCCGATGTGTTCAAGGGCGACGAGAAGTGGCAGGCGGTCGAGACCACCGACGCGCTGACCTATGACTGGCCGGCAAGCTCGACCTACGTGCAGAACCCGCCCTATTTCCGCGACATGGCGAAGGAGCCCGGCACCATCTCGGACGTCAAGGGCGCGCGCGCGCTGGCGATCCTGGGCGACATGATCACCACCGACCACATCAGCCCGGCCGGGTCGTTCCGCGACAGCACGCCCGCCGGCAAGTATCTGATCGAACGGCAGGTTCCGGTGCGCGAGTTCAACTCGTATGGCTCGCGTCGCGGCAACCACGAGGTGATGATGCGCGGCACCTTCGCCAATATCCGCATCCGCAACGAGATGCTGGACGGCGTCGAAGGCGGCTTCACGCTGGGCCCGGACGGCACGCAGATGCCGATCTACGACGCCGCGATGGCCTGGCAGGACAAGGGCGTGCCGCTGGTGGTGATCGGGGGCGAACAATACGGCGCGGGCTCGTCGCGCGACTGGGCGGCCAAGGGCACCGCGCTCCTGGGCGTCAAGGCCGTGATCGCCGAGAGCTTCGAGCGCATCCACCGGTCGAACCTGGTCGGCATGGGGGTGATCCCGTTCGAGTTCACCGGCGGCGACACCCGCAAGACGCTGGGACTGAAGGGCGACGAGGCGTTCTCGATCACCGGGCTCGAGGGCGATCTGAAGCCGCTCTCGGACGTGCCCTGCACGATCCGCTACGCCGACGGGACCGAGAAATCGATCACGCTCAAGTGCCGGATCGATACCGCGATCGAAAAGGAATACGTCGAACACGGCGGCGTGCTGCAATACGTGCTGCGCGACCTCGCCGCGGCCTGACGCGGCAGTTGCCGCAGATCATGGGCGCGTCCGGGCAACCGGGCGCGCCTTTTCTTGTGTCGATTCGCGCTTTCCCCGGCGGCGGCTTCGGGCTACCTCGGGGCCAGCCGACCGATGCTCCGGAGTGTTTCGCCGATGTCCTCGCGCGTGATCGCCATCGTGATCCTGATCGCCACGGTCAGTTTCATCACCGTCATGGCCAGCGTGCAGTTCTTCATCCGCGACCCGCTGCCGATCATCGGCGCGAACCAGATGCTGCACCTGCGCACGCGCGCGGTCGAGCCGCCGGTTGCGGTGCAGATCGCGGTTGACGGCGGCTTCCGGGTCGAATTGCAGTTCCAGCACCCTGGCCATGACGACCCGCCGCAGTTCGCGCTGCGCCCGGTCGATTCGGCGCCGATCCCCATGTCCACCGAAAGCGATGGCGCCACGCATTACACCGCCCGCGGGCAGCTGACCCGCCCGGGCCGCTGGGATCTGGACATCGACACCCCCGGCGGGCAGGAAACGCTCGAATTCGTCGTCCGCGAATGATCCTGCGCCCTTGATGCGCGCCCGCGGGCGGAGTAATCCGAAGGTGTTGCGGGTGGGGCGGAATGGGAGACGCAGGGCACTCAAAATGCTCCGCCGCAAGGCGTGGGAGTTCGACTCTCCCCACCCGCACCATCACGGCCCCAGGCATCCGGAGCGCGCATGACCATCCATATCGGAGCCCGTCCGGGCCAGATCGCCGAGACCGTGCTGATGCCCGGCGACCCTTACCGCGCGCGCTGGGCGGCCGAGACGTTCCTTGACGGCGCCGAGCTGGTCAACGAGGTCCGCGGAATGCTGGGCTACACCGGCACATGGCGGGGCAATCGGGTGACGATCCAGGGCTCGGGAATGGGCATGGCGTCGATGTCGATCTACGCCAACGAGCTGATCCGCGACTATGGCGCGCGCACGCTGATCCGAATCGGCTCGGCCGGCGCGATGCAGCAAGGCGTGGCGATCCGCGATCTGGTGCTGGCGATGACGGCAAGCACGCTGTCCACCCCGTCGCGCGGGATCCTGCGCGAGGTGAACCTTGCCCCTGCCGCCGACTGGTCGCTGCTGCACGCGGCCTGGGCGGCGGCGCAGGCGCGCGGCGCGCGCGCGCATGTGGGCGGCATCTATTCGTCCGACGTGTTCTACGACGAGCGCCCGGACCTCAACGACATCATGACCCGGCACGGCGTCCTGGCGGTCGAGATGGAGGCCGCCGAGCTGTATCTGCTGGCCGCGCGGCACAAGGTGCGCGCCCTGGCGGTGCTCACCATCTCCGATCACCTGCTGACCGGCGAGGCGCTGCCGGCCGAGGCGCGCGAGCGCTCTTTCGCCGAGATGGTCGAGATCGCGCTCGAAGCTGCCTTCGCCTGACCCCTCCGCGACCTTTCCCGCAGACCCTTGCGCGCCGCGAAAAAAGCGCTTAGGTCGCGGCTTCAGCGCGAAGAGGGCTTGGATCGTGCACCGCGCCGGTGTATGGCGCCTGAGATCGCATGACAGAGCCCACCACGTTCCCGGCACCCGGCCCACGCGCCTTGCGCGGCCCGCGGCGCCGCAACACAGACCCGAGGTTGACCCGATGGCCGTTCAACAGAACCGCGTAACCCGCTCCCGCCGCAACATGCGCCGCTCGCACGATGCTCTGGTGGCGGCGAACCCCAACGAATGCCCCAACTGCGGCGAACTCAAGCGCCCGCACCATGTCTGCCCGTCCTGCGGGTTCTACAACGACCGCGAAGTGGTTGCGCAGGGCAGTGACGTCGACCTCGAAGACGACGCGGCCTGACGCCGCGGCGCGCGGCTGACAGCACATGACACATTCTTCCGAGGCGGGCAGCGACGGCGCGAGCACGCGGATCACCGTGTCGGTGGACGCCATGGGCGGCGATGCCGGCCCCGCCGAGGTGGTTGCCGGCTGTCTTGCCTCGATCCGGCGCAACCCCGAACTGGCGATCATCCTGCACGGCGACGAGGCCGTGGTCGGCCCGCTGGTCGGCCCGCATCGCGAGCTTCAAGGCCGGGTGCGCGTCGCCCATGCCGAGGGCGTGGTCACCATGGACGAAAAGCCCAGCCATGTGGTGCGCGGCAATGGCAAGACCACGTCGATGTGGTCGTGCATCGAGTCCGTGCGCTCGGGCGACGCCGCGGCGGCAGTGTCGTGCGGCAACACCGGCGCGCTGATGCTGATGTCGATGCTGCGGCTGCGCAAGCTGCCCGGCGTGGACCGCCCCGCGATCGCCTGCATGTGGCCCAAGCGCGGCACGCATGATTTCAACATCATGCTCGATGTCGGCGCGGATGTGCGCGCCGAGCCCGACAACCTTGTGCAATACGCGCTGCTGGGCGCGGCCTATTACCGCAACGCGTTTCAGGTGACGCGCCCGCGCGTGGGGCTGCTGAATGTCGGCACCGAGGACCACAAGGGCCGCCCCGAAATCCGCGAGGCGCACGAGCTGCTGGGCACGATGGCCGAGATCGGGCGCTACGACTATGTGGGCTTCGTCGAGGGCGGCGACATCCCCTCGGCCGATGTCGACGTGATCGTCACCGACGGCTTTACCGGCAACGTCGCGCTCAAGACCGCCGAGGGCACCGCGCGGCTGATCCGCGACCTGCTGCGCGAGGAGCTCACCGCGTCGTGGCTGTCGAAGCTGGCGGCGCTGCCGTCGCTGGGCGCGTTCCGGCGGCTGCAGAAGCGGATCGACCCGCGGCGGGTGAATGGCGGTGTGTTCCTGGGGCTCAACGGGACAGTGGTGAAATCGCACGGCGCCTCGGACGCGACCGGCATTTCGGCGGCGATCAAGCTTGCGTTCCGGCTGGCGCAGTCGCGGTTTCAGGACCGCATGTCCGACCGGCTGGCACAGGTCGCCGACGCGGTGCAGCAGGACCGCGCCGCACGGCACGAGGCCGCGCAGGGCGCATCCACGAAGGGAGAGGCATGACCCGTCGCGCGGTCATCATCGGCACCGGGCACTACCTGCCCGCGCGCGTGGTTCCCAACGCCGAGTTTGCGGCGACGCTGGACACCACCGACGACTGGATCGTCTCGCGCTCGGGGATCGAGCGGCGGCATTTCGCGGCTGACGGCGAGTTCACCTCGGACCTTGCGACCCATGCCGCGCGCGCCGCGCTCGCCCGCGCGGGCCTGACGCCGGCGGATATCGACGCGGTGGTGGTGGCGACCTCGACCCCCGATTTCACCTTCCCGGCGGTGGCCACGCAGGTGCAGGCCGCGCTGGGCATGGAGCGCGGCTTCGCCTTCGACGTGCAGGCCGTGTGCGCGGGTTTCGTGTTCGCGCTGGCCAACGCCAACGGCATGATCCTGTCGGGGCAGGCGGACCGCGTGCTGGTGATCGGGGCGGAAACCTTCTCGCGGATCATGGACTGGACCGACCGCTCGACCTGCGTGCTCTTCGGCGACGGGGCGGGGGCGGTGGTGTTGCAGGCGCAGGACGGCGCGGGCACTGCGCAGGACCGCGGCATCCTGGCCAGCGACCTGCACTCGGACGGGCGCTACCGCGACTTGCTTTACGTCGATGGCGGCGTGTCGCGCAGCGGCACCGCCGGCTGCCTGCGGATGCAGGGGCGCGAGGTGTTCCGCCACGCCGTCGAAAAGCTCGCCGCCACGGCACAGGGGGCGCTTGCCAAGGCGGGGCTGAGCGCTGCCGAGCTGGACTGGATCGTGCCGCATCAGGCCAATCTGCGCATCATCCGCGGCACCGCGCAGAAGCTGGGGCTGGCGATGGACAAGGTGGTGGTCACCGTGCAGGACCACGGAAACACCTCGGCCGCGTCGATCCCGCTGGCGCTGTCGGTGGCGGCGGCCGAAGGGCGCTTTGCCCCCGGCGATCTGGTGCTGACCGAGGCGATCGGCGGCGGGCTGAGCTGGGGCGCGGTGCTGCTGCGCTGGTAACCGGCGCGTGATCGCTCCGCGCATCGCTGCGCAAGCCGTTGATTTTGGGCCGCGTTATTGACTCCCATTTGCGCTTGGCGCATTGTCGCACCTCAATCCGGGGGGTGCCATGGCCGACAAGACACTGACACGCATGGATCTCAGCGATGCCGTGTTCCGCGAGGTGGGACTGTCGCGCAACGAATCCGCCGAGCTGGTCGAGGATGTGCTGCGCCACATCGCCGACGCGCTGGTGCGCGGCGAGCAGGTGAAGCTGTCCTCGTTCGGCACCTTCTCGATCCGTGACAAGAAGGAACGGATCGGGCGCAACCCCAAGACCGGGGACGAGGTGCCGATCGAGCCGCGCCGCGTGCTGAGCTTCCGCCCGTCGCATATCCTCAAGGACCGCGTGGCGCAGGGCAACAGGGCGCGGTGATGCGCAAGGCCCCCGACGCCTTTCGAACCATCTCCGAGGTGGCGGAGCTTCTGCAGACCCCGGCGCATGTGCTGCGCTTCTGGGAAAGCAAGTTCACGCAGGTGCGCCCGGTCAAGCGCGCGGGCGGACGCCGGTATTACCGCCCGGCGGATCTGAAGCTGTTGTCGGGGATTCGCACGCTGCTGCATGACCGCGGCATGACCATCCGCGGCGTGCAGAAGATGTTGCAGGAGCAGGGCGTGCGCCACGTGGCCGATCAGGCGTCCGAGCGGGTGCTTGCGGTGCTGGATGTCGATGTGATCGACGGGGCAGACGCCGGGTCCGAGGAGATGCAGGAAGGGCACCCGCCCGCCGACGCGGCCGCTGGGCAGCACGCGCGCTTCGATCCGCAGGAGGCTGAAGCGCCCGTGCCCGAGGCGCGCGCGCCGGTGGCGGACCCGCCGTCCGAGCGTGCTGCGATCCCGCCGCCCGCCGCGGATGTGGAGCATCCGGAGCCCGCGCCCCCCGACGCGCTCTCCGACGCGCCCGCCCGGTCACTCGGGCCGGCACCGCGGGCCGATGCGCCGATCGATGTTGCACCCGATGCGCAACCTGATGCCGTGCAAGCCGATGCCGCGGCGGAGCCGCCGCATGCGGAACATGCGGCCGCGAATGATGCCACTGAACCCGCCGCCGCCGCGCTGCGGCTGGCGGTGCGCCTGCGCATGCTCGAGGCGGCGTGGCT
>PUOA01000312.1 GCA_003551925.1 Paracoccaceae bacterium | reverse complement strand
GTGCGCCCAGCGTTTCGGCCACCGCGAAGGCCGGGGTCATGGCATGCAGCGCGCCCGCCCCGGCGGTGCCGACCACCAGCGCGCTGTCTTCGGGGCGCAGCACGGGCGCGACCACGCTGTCGGTGATCGCCAGCACATGCACGCCGCGGTCGCGGGCCAGCCGCGCGGCCTGCACGGCGGTCCGGGCGTATGGGTCCATCGCCACCACGGCCAGCACATCACGCGGCCCTGCGCGGCGCAGCGCATCGGGGCCGGTGCCGCCGGGCGCATCGAGCAGCCGGCTGTCATGCCCGGCGAGTTCGAGCAGGTAATGCAGATGCCACGCCACGGCATGCGCCGAACGCAGCCCCAGGCAATAGACGCGCTGCGCGCCGATCAGCCGCTGTGCGGCAGCGGTCAGCGGGCCGGGATCGGCGGCAAGAGTTGCAAGCGCGCGCGCCTGCGTGGCCAGCACCTCGGCCGCCGGGGCGCCGGCCCCCTGCCCCGTCGCGAGGCTGCGCTCGGCCGCGACGCTGAGCCCGGCGCGCCGGCCGCGCAGCGCTTCGGCGTGGCGTGCGCGCAACGCCTCGTAGCCATCCAGCCCGAACGCCCGCGCCAGCCGCGTCATGGTGGCCGGCTGCACGCCGGCACGGCGCGCCTGTTCGCGCATGCTCAGAAGCGCCACATCGGCGGGGTTGTCCAGCACCCAGCGCGCGGCCTTGCGCAATTGCGCGGGAAGCGCGTCGAAGCCGTCGGCCATGCGGGTGATCACCGTGTCGTTCATATCCGCTGCGTAGCACGGCAGCGCGCGAAATGCAACATATGTATGATTTTGCCATCATATGAAACACATGTGTTTTTGCCGGGCGGCGGCGCAGCCTTGTTGCGCGCAAGACGGCTGATTGGTAACAAAACACGACCAATTCCCCGCTTCAGGATGCCGCCATGCCCGTGATCGCCGAAATCGAGGACCTCCGCAGGCTCTACCAGCGGCGCACGCCGCGGATGTTCTACGACTACGCCGAAAGCGGGTCCTGGAGCGAACAGACGTTCCGCGACAACACCACCGATTTCGCGCATCTGCGGCTGCGCCAGCGGGTGGCGAAGGACATGTCCAACCGCTCGGTGCGCTCGACCATGATCGCCGAGGATGTGGCCATGCCGGTGGCGCTGGCGCCGGTGGGGCTGACCGGCATGCAATGCGCCGATGGCGAGATCAAGGCCGCCCGCGCGGCCGAGAAATTCGGCGTGCCCTTCACGCTGTCCACGCTGTCGATCTGCTCGATCGAGGATGTGGCCGAGCACACCTCGCGCCCGTTCTGGTTCCAGGTCTACACGCTGAAGGACGAGGAGTTCATGCGCCGCCTGTTCGACCGGGCGCGCGCGGCGCAGTGTTCGGCGATCGTGATCACGCTGGATCTGCAGCTTCTGGGCCAGCGTCACAAGGACCTGCGCAACGGGCTCTCGGCGCCGCCCAAGCTGACGCTGAAATCCGTGGCCGACATGATGACCAAGCTCCGCTGGGGGCTGGGGATGCTGGGCACGAAGCGACGCTTCTTCGGCAACGTGGTGGGCCATGCGAAGGGCGTGACCGACCCCGCATCGCTGTCGGCCTGGACGGCCGAGGCCTTCGACGAAACGCTCGACTGGAAGCGCGTGGCGCAGTTTCGGGACATGTGGGGCGGCAAGCTGATCATCAAGGGCATCCTGGACGTCGAGGACGCGCTCGCCGCCGCCGATCTGGGCGTGGACGCGATCGTGGTGTCCAACCACGGCGGCCGCCAACTGGACGGGGCGATGTCGTCGATCCGGATGCTGCCGCAGATCGTCGACGCCGTCGGCGACCGGGTCGAGGTCCACATGGACAGCGGCATCCGCTCGGGGCAGGACGTGCTCAAGGCGCTCAGCCTCGGCGCGCGCGGGACGTATATCGGGCGCGCCTTCACCTACGGGCTGGGCGCGATGGGCGAGGCCGGCGTCACCCGCGCGCTCGAGATCATCCGCAAGGAACTTGACACCACCATGGGGCTGTGCGGCGAGCGCGACGTGCATGATCTGGGGCCCGACAACCTGATCATCCCGCAGGGGTTCGACGACCCGACGGTGCGGCTGTAGGAGGCGGCACGACGCCACGCTGCAAGCGTCCTGGCCCGCGCGAGGCGTCGCGCCCCGGACCTGACAGGCGATGCCGGCCCGATTCCCACTTGCCCGCGCGCCGGATCTGACCTAAGGCGCAGGCTTCGCGCGGTCATGCACCCTTGGAGGATGGCCGCTGTTGCAAGATATGGAGAGTCCAATGGCTGGTGAGATCCCGGATCTGATCGCCGAGGCACGCACGGGGACAGGCAAGGGGGCCGCCCGGCAAGCTCGTCGTGAGCACAAGGTGCCCGGTATCGTCTATGGCGGCGGCGTCGACCCGCAGCCGATCAACTTCAACTACCACTACCTGATCAAGCATCTGAAGGCAGGGCGCTTCCTGTCGACGCTGTTCAACCTCAAGGTCGACGGCGCGGACGACGTGCGCGTGATCTGCCGCGCCGTGCAGCGCGATGTGGTCAAGGGCCTGCCCACGCATGTGGACCTGATGCGCCTGCGCCGCACCAGCCGCATCAACCTGTTCATCAACGTGGACTTCATCAACCACGAGAAATGCACGGGCCTGAAGCGCGGCGGCACGCTGACCGTTGTGCGCCCCGAGGTCGAGTTGAACGTGCTGGCCAGCGACATCCCTGAAAAGATCACCGTCGATCTTGAGGGCAAGATGATCGGCGACACGATCACCATCTCGCAGGTCACGCTGCCCGAGGGCGTGAAGCCGGTGATCGAGCGTGATTTCGTGATCGCCAACATCATCGCGCCGCGCAGCGTCACCGCCGATGCCGGCGACGACGAGGACGACACCGCCGAGGCCGCCACCGAAGAGTGAGCCGCCTCAGGGCCGGACGCGAAACCGGGGCCTGTGCTGGCCCCGGTTTTTTCATGCGCCGATGGTCTGGACCGCGTCGAACAGCTCCAGCTCGGGCGGGCCGAGGTAGATGTCCTTGTGCGACCCTGCGCCCTTGTGCGCCTCGCGGAACGCCTCGGATCGTGTCCAGGCCTCGAACGCGGCGCGGTCATCCCAGAGCGTGTGCGACAGATAGACGGTGTGATCGTCGTGCTCGGGGCCGCGGAACAGGGTGAACCGCTTGAAGCCCGCGACCTGCGGCAGATGCGTCTCGCGGCCCGTCCAGATCGCTTCGAACGCCGCTTCCTGCCCGCGTTTGACGCGAAACCGGTTGATGGTCAGATACATGGTGCCTCCACTCGCTGGCCTTGGCCGCAGAATTGAGGCATCACGAGGCAGGGTCAAGCAACGCCGCAATCAAGACCGAGGTGACACATGCAGCTGTTCGTGGGCCTGGGCAATCCGGGCGCGCAATATGCGGGGAACCGCCACAATATCGGGTTCATGGCGCTCGACCGGATCGCGGCCGATCACGGCTTCGGGCCGTGGCGGAGCAAGTTTCAGGGCCAGATCGCCGAAGGGCGGCTGGGCGGCGACAAGGTGCTGCTGCTCAAGCCCGAGACCTTCATGAACCGCTCGGGCCAGTCGGTGGGCGAGGCGATGCGCTTCTACAAGCTCGACCCCGGCGCGGTGACGGTGTTTCATGACGAGCTCGACCTTGCCCCCGGCAAGGTGCGTGTCAAGCGCGGCGGCGGGCACGCAGGGCATAACGGGCTGCGCTCGCTCCACGGGCATATCGGCGAGGCCTACGCCCGCGTGCGCCTGGGCATCGGGCATCCCGGCGACAAGCGGCTGGTCAGCGCCTATGTGCTGCGCGACTTCCCCAAGGCCGAGGTTGAAGGCTGGGTCGACGACCTGCTGCGCGGGCTTTCGGACGGTGCCCCGGCGCTGGCGGCTGGCGATGCGGGCGCGTTTTCCAATGCCGTGGCGCTGCGCACGGTGCCGCCGCGCAAGCGCGTCGAAGCCCCGGCCCCCAAACCTGCCCCCAAACCCGCCCCGCCCGCAGCCGAGGCGCCGCCCGAGACCCGAACCCCGCTCCAGCGCCTCATGGACAAGTTTCGCTGAGTGCACGCGCCCCTTGTGAGGCAGCGCGCATAGGTGCTAGCTGTGACGGATACGCAATGCGAGACCCCATGCTGATCGGAATCCTCCAGACCGGCCAGGCGCCCGCCGAGATGCGGGACACGCCGGGCGACTACCCGGCGCTGTTCGAAAAGCTGCTTGCCGATCACGGCTTGCGCTTTCGCACCTGGCATGTCGAGGCGATGGAGTTCCCCGACAGCGTGCACGACGCGGATGGCTGGCTGATTACCGGCTCGCGCCACGGGGTCTATGAGGATCACGCGTTCATTGCCCCGCTCGAAGCCTTCATCCGTGACGCACTGGCCGCGCGCGTGCCGGTGGCGGGCATCTGCTTCGGCCATCAGGTGATGGCCACCGCCATGGGCGGGCGGGTCGAAAAGTTCGCCGGCGGCTGGGCGGTGGGCGCGCAGGACTACGACCTCGAAGGCCGGCGGCTGCGGCTCAACGCATGGCATCAGGATCAGGTGACAACCCCGCCGCCCGGCGCGCAGGTGATCGCGCAGAATGATTTCTGCCGCTATGCCGGGTTCGCCTATGGCGATCACGGCTGGTCGATCCAGCCGCACCCCGAATTCGAGGACGACTTCGTGAAGGGCCTGATGGAGTTGCGCGCCCCCGGTGTGGTCCCCGACGACCGGCTGGCCGCCGCCCGGGCGCGGCTGGGCACGCCGCTTGATCAGGCGCCGGTCGCCGCGCGTATCGCCGATTTCTTCCGCCGCGCGCGTGCCCGCGCCGCCTGAGCAGGACCCGCCCATGGCCCACTGGACCGACCAGATCCCCGACGCCGCGCGCGACTACATCGCCGGCCGCCGCCCCGACGAGGTCGAGTGCATCATCCCCGATCTGGCCGGCGTGGCGCGCGGCAAGGCGATGCCCGCGTCCAAATTCGCCCGGCAGGAGAAGTTCTATCTCCCCGATTCGATCTTCTTCCAGACCATCACCGGCGACTGGGCCGAGGTGCCGGACACCGTCTACACCGAGCCCGACATGATCCTGATGCCGGATTTCAGCACCACCAGCGCCGCACCGTGGACCCAGGACATCACGCTGCAGGTGATCCATGACGCCTATGATCCACAAGGCGCGCCGGTGCCGATCTCGCCGCGCAACGTGCTCAAGCGCGTGATCGGGTTCTACCGCGCGAAAGGCTGGCAGCCGGTCGTGGCCCCCGAGATGGAGTTCTACCTTGTCGCGCGCAACCCGGACCCGGCGAAGCCGATCACCCCGCCCATGGGGCGCTCGGGGCGCCCGGCGGCGGGGCGGCAGGCGTATTCGCTCTCGGCGGTGGACGAATACGGCCCCGTGATCGACGATATCTACGACTTCGCCGAGGCGCAGGGCCTGGAAATCGACGGCATCCTGCAGGAAGGCGGCGCCGGGCAGATCGAGATCAATCTCAACCACGGCGACCCGGTGCAGCTGGCCGACGAGGTATTCTATTTCAAGCGCCTGATCCGCGAGGCCGCGCTGCGCCATGACTGCTTCGCCACCTTCATGGCCAAACCGATCGAGGGCGAGCCCGGAAGCGCGATGCATGTCCACCAGTCGGTGATCGACATCGCCACGGGGGCCAACATCTTCTCCACGCCATCGGGCGAGAGCACGCCGGAGTTCTATCACGCCATCGGCGGGCTGCAGAAATACCTGCCCGCGGTGATCGCCATCCTGGCGCCCTATGTGAACAGCTACCGCCGCTACGTCCCGGATTTCGCGGCGCCGATCAATCTGGAATGGGGCCGCGACAACCGCACCACGGGCATCCGCGTGCCGGTCTCCAGCCCTGCCTCGCGCCGGGTGGAAAACCGGCTGGCGGGGATGGACTGCAACCCGTATCTCGGGATCGCGGCGACGCTGGCGTGCAGCTATCTGGGCATCACCGAGCGGGTCGATCCGCGCGCGCAATACACCGGCGACGCCTATGTGGCCGAGGATGAACTGCCCCTGACGCTGGGCGATGCGCTTGACCTGCTCGAGGAGTGCGCGCCCATGCGCGAGCTTCTGGGCCGGCGGTTCTGCACCGTTTATGAATCCGTCAAGCGTCTGGAATACAAGGAGTTCCTGCAGGTGATCAGCCCCTGGGAACGCGAACACCTGCTGCTGAACGTATGAACCTGCTGTTCGCCAACGACCGCGCCGGCGCGTATCCCCCCAGCTACTACGCCGCCACCGCGACCCCCCTGCCCGCGCAGCCGCCGCTTGATGGCGACCGCCGCGCGGATGTGTGCATCGTCGGCGCGGGCTACACCGGCCTGTCGGCGGCGCTGCATCTGGCGCAGCAGGGGCTGGACGTCGTGGTGCTCGAGGCGCACCGCGCGGGCTTCGGCGCCTCAGGCCGCAATGGCGGGCAGGTCGGCACCGGGCAGCGGATCGGTCAGGACGCGATCGAACGCATGGTCGGGCGCGATGACGCGCAGCGGCTTTGGCAGATGGGCCTCGATTCGGTGGCGCTGGTGCGCGCGCTGATCGACGCGCACGGGATCGATTGCGGTTTTCGCCCCGGGATCGTGCACGCCGAGTGGCAGGCCCGCGACGTGCCGCACAGCCACGCTTATGCCGCGCGCCTGCGCCGCGATTACGGCTACGACCAGATGGAACCGCTCGACCGCGACGCGCTGCGCGCCATCGTCGGCAGTGACGCGTATCACGGCGGCGTGATCGACCACGGCTCGGGGCATCTGCACCCGCTGCGCTTTGCGCTGGGGCTGGCGCGCGCGGCGCTGGACGCGGGCGCGGTGCTGCATGAGCGGACGCTGGTCACGGCCATCCACCCCGGCGCGCAGCCGCGGGTGGAAACCGAAACCGGCTCCGTCACCGCCGATCACGTGATCCTGGCTGCAAACGGCTATCTGGGCGCGCTCGACGGGCATGTGGCCGCACGGGTGATGCCGATCAACAACTTCATCGTCGCCACCGAACCGCTGGGCGCGCGCCGCGATGCGGTGCTGGCGCGCGATGTGGCGGTCGCCGACAGCAAGTTCGTGATCAACTATTTCCGCCTGTCTCAGGATGGCCGGCTGCTGTTCGGCGGCGGCGAGAGCTACGGCTACCGCTTCCCCGACATCATCGCCACCGTCCGCAAGCCCATGCTCGAGGTCTTTCCGCATCTGCACGACGCGCGGATCGACTACGCCTGGGGCGGCACGCTCGCGATCACGCGCACCCGCCTGCCCTGTTTCGCACGGCCCGCGCCGGGGGTGTGGTCGGCTTCGGGGTATTCGGGGCACGGGGTGGCGCTGGGCACGCTTGCCGGCCGCGTGCTGGCCGAAGCGATCGGCGCCGACGCCGACCGCTTCGAGTTGATGGCGCGGGTGCCGCTGCCGCGCTTTCCGGGCGGGGCGGCGCTGCGCGCGCCGCTGCTGGCGCTGGCGATGACGTGGTTTTCGCTGCGCGACCGGCTGGGGCTCTGAGCGCGCGGGATCACCCTTCGGCGGCGATCCCGGCGGCCTCGGCCCCCGCGAG
>PUOA01000249.1 GCA_003551925.1 Paracoccaceae bacterium | reverse complement strand
GCCCTGCCCGCACCCCCGCCCGGTCGTCGCGCCCACCCACCCACCCTTGCGCGCCGACCGGGCGGGGGTGCGGGCAGGGCGGGGCTTCAGGCGGGGGCGATGAAACTGTTGCCCCGGGTGCTGGCAAGGGTGTCGCGGGTGAGCGCGGGCGACAGCGCCTCGAGCGCGTCGAACTGGGTCAGGAACACCCGGCCGGTGAGCTCATCGAGGAAATGCGTGCGCTTGAGGCGGTCCATCACCGGACCCTTGACCTCGGCCAGATGGAACTGCACGCCGCCGTCGCGCAGGCGGGTGTTGATCTCCTCGAGGCTTTCCAGCGCCGAGGCGTCGATCAGGTTCACCGCGACGCAGTTCAGCACCACGTGCTTGAGGTCGGGGTTGTCTGCCACCGCCTGCAGGATCCGGGTTTCCAGCGCGCGGGCGTTGGGGAAGTAGAGGCTTTCATCCACCCGCAGCGCGAAGACGGTCGGGTCGGTGGCGACGTGGTGACGTTCGATGTTGCGGAAATGCTCGGTCCCCGCGACCTGGCCCAGCACCGCCATATGCGGGCGCGAGGTGCGGTAGAGGAACAGCACCAGCGACAGCGCGACACCGGCGAGCAGCCCTTCCTCGACCCCGATCAGCAGCGTCACGGCGATGGTCGCCGCCATCGCCGCCGCATCGGCGCGCGAATAGGCGAAGGTGCGGGGCAGGGCGCGGAAGTCCAGAAGCGACGCCACCGCCACCACGATGATCGCCGCCAGCGTGGCGCTCGGCAGGAAATAGAGCAGCGGCGTCAGGAAGATCAGCGCCGCGGCGATCATCAGCGCCGTGAGCGCGCCCGCGGCCGGCGTCTCGGCCCCCGCGTCGAAGTTGACGATGGAGCGCGACAGCCCGCCGGTCACCGGCATCGCGTTCGACACCCCCGCGCCCAGATTGGCGGCGCCGAGCGCGATCAGTTCGCGGTCGGGGTCGAGCGACTGGCGGCGCTTGGCCGCCAGCGTCTGCCCGATGGAGATCGATTCGACATAGCCCACGATGGCGATCATCAGCGCCGGGACCAGCAGCAGTTGCAGCAGCCCGAGTTCAAACGCGGGCAGGCCGAATTCGGGCAGCCCGCGCGGGATCTCGCCCACCACGCGCACCCCGCGATCGGCCAGCCCCAGCGCCCAGACCACCAGCGTGGAGGCCACGACCGCCACCAGCAGCGCGCCCTTGGCCAGCAGCCCCGCCACGCCTGCCGACAGCCCCGTGCGGCGCAGCGCCGGGGCCAGCCCCTTGCGCGACCAGAACAGGAACGTCAGCACCGCGAGGCCCAGCACCAGCGTCGGCAGGTGGATGCTGCCGAGGTTGGTGAAGAAGGACGGGATGAGTTCCGGCAGGGTGCGCCCGCGCGTGTCGTTGCCCAGCAGGTGGCGCAGCTGGCTGGCCGCGATCAGGATGCCGGCGGCGGTGATGAACCCCGAAATCACCGGATGGCTGAGGAAGCTGGCGATGAAGCCCAGCCGGAACACTCCCATCACCAGCATGATCGCCCCCGACAACAGCGCGATCCACAGCGCGGCGAGGTGATAGCCGGGCTCGCCCAGCCCCGCGACCTCGCCCGCGGCGGCGGCGGTCATCAGCGCCACCACCGCCACCGGCCCCACCGCCAGCGTGCGCGAGGTGCCAAGCGCCGCATAAAGCAGCAGCGGCAGGATCGCGCCGTAGAGCCCCGCCTGCGCGGGCAGCCCGGCCAGCATGGCGTAGGCCATCCCCTGCGGGATCAGCATGATGGTGACCACCAGCGCGGCGATCAGGTCGTTGCCGAAAGCGGCGCGCGAGTAGCCGCGCACCCAGTCGAGGTTGGAAAACAGGCGGGTCAGCATCGGGGAAATCCGGGTTTGCACAACGGCGTGTGACCCGCGCGGGCCGGAGGCCGCGCGGGCGGGGATGATACGGGTCCGGGGGTCAGAGCGTGTCGACCGGGACTTTCATGTAGACATTGCCCGCGTCATCGGCCGGCGGCATCTGGCCCGCGCGCATGTTCACCTGCAGCGACGGGATGATCAGCCGCGGCATCGCCAGCGTCGCGTCGCGGCCCTCGCGCATACGGACGAAGTCCTCGGCCGCGGCGCCGTCGCCCACGTGGATGTTGCGGGCCTTCTGCTCGCCCACGGTGGTTTCCCAGGCGTAATCCTCGCGGCCCGGGGCCTTGTAGTCGTGGCCCACGAAGATGCGCGTGTCGTCGGGCAGGGCAAGGATCTTCTGGATCGAGGCGTAGAGCGTTTCGGCCGAGCCGCCGGGGAAGTCACAGCGCGCGGTGCCGAAATCGGGCATGAACAGCGTGTCGCCCACGAAAGCCGCGCCGCCCACCACATAGGTCAGGCAGGCCGGGGTGTGGCCGGGGGTGTGCAGGACCTCGCCCTCCAGCGCGCCGATGGTGAAGCGGTCGCCCTCGCGGAACAGCTTGTCGAACTGGCTGCCGTCGCGCTCGAATTCGGTGCCTTCGTTGAACACCTTGCCGAACACGTTCTGCACGATGGTGATGTTGTCGCCGATGCCGATCTTGCCGCCCAGACGTTCCTGCAGGTAGGGCGCGGCGGACAGGTGGTCGGCGTGCACGTGGCTTTCCAGGATCCACTCCACCCGCAGTCCGTGGTTGCGGACATGCGCGACGATGGCGTCGGCCGAGCGCGTGTCGGTGCGTCCCGAGGCGTAGTCGAAATCGAGCACCGAATCGACGATGGCGCAGGCGTCCGAGTCGGGGTCCTTGACGATGTAGGACACGGTGAAGGTGGCTTCATCGAAGAAGGCGGTGACGTCGGCTTGCCTGGTGGCGGTTGCGGTGGTCATGGCGGGCTCCTTGCGTTGCGTTGGGGTCTATATACAGACACCTGAACACATTGCAAGGCTTGAATGTGATATCCCGCTCAGATCACTCCGCCGCCACCTTGCGCGGCTTCAGCATCGCGGCCAGATACCGCCCGGTGTGGCTGGCCTCGACCTTGGCCACGTCCTCGGGGGTGCCGGTGGCGACGATCTGCCCGCCGCCGTCGCCGCCTTCGGGGCCGATGTCGATGATCCAGTCGGCGGTCTTGATGACGTCGAGGTTGTGCTCGATCACCACCACGGTGTTGCCCTGCTCGACCAGTTCGTGCAGCACTTCCAGCAGCTTGCGCACGTCCTCGAAATGCAGCCCCGTGGTCGGTTCGTCGAGGATATAGAGCGTGCGTCCCGTGGACCGGCGCGACAGCTCCTTGGCGAGCTTCACGCGCTGCGCCTCGCCGCCCGAGAGCGTGGTCGCCTGCTGGCCGACCTTGATGTAGCCCAGCCCCACCTGCATCAGCGCGTCCATCTTGTCGCGGATCGACGGCACGGCCTGAAAGAAGCCCTGAGCCTCCTCGACCGTCATGTCCAGCACGTCGGCGATGCTCTTGCCCTTGAACAGGATTTCCAGCGTCTCGCGGTTGTAGCGCGCGCCCTTGCAGGTTTCGCAGGTGACGTAGACATCGGGGAGGAAGTTCATCTCGATCTTCAGCACGCCGTCGCCCTGGCAGGCCTCGCAGCGCCCGCCCTTGACGTTGAAGCTGAAGCGGCCGGGCTTGTAGCCACGCGCCTTGGCTTCGGGCAGGCCCGCGAACCAGTCGCGGATGGGACCGAAGGCGCCGGTATAGGTGGCGGGGTTCGACCGTGGCGTGCGCCCGATGGGGCGCTGGTCGATGTCGATGACCTTGTCCAGATGTTCGAGCCCCTTGATCGTCTCGCACGGCGCCGGGGTCTGGCGCGCGCCGTTGAGCCGCGCGCTGGCGGTCTTGAACAGCGTCTCGATCGTCAGCGTGGACTTGCCGCCGCCCGACACGCCGGTGACGCAGACGAACTTGCCCAGCGGGAAGTCCACATCCACGTCGCGCAGGTTGTTGCCGCTGGCCTTGACGACGCGCAGCTTCTTGCGGTTGCCCTTGCGGCGTGTGGCGGGGACCGCGATCGCGCGCGCGCCGGTCAGGTATTGCCCGGTCAGGCTGGCGGGGTCGGCCATGATGTCGGCGGGCGTGCCGCGCGCGACCACGCGGCCGCCATGCACCCCCGCGCCGGGGCCGATGTCGATCACGTGGTCGGCGGTGCGGATCGCGTCCTCGTCATGTTCGACCACGATCACCGTGTTCCCCTGATCGCGCAGGTTGCGCAGCGTGGTCAGCAGGCGGTCATTGTCGCGCTGGTGCAGCCCGATCGACGGCTCGTCGAGCACATAGAGCACCCCCGTCAGCCCGCTGCCGATCTGGCTGGCAAGCCGGATGCGCTGGCTCTCGCCCCCCGACAGCGTGCCCGCGTGCCGCCCCAGCGTCAGGTAATCAAGGCCGACATTGACCAGAAACCCCAGGCGCTCGCGGATTTCCTTGAGAATGGCGCGCGCGATCGCGTTCTGTTGGCCGCTGAGGTGGTCGGGGACGGTCTGCACCCAGTCCAGTGCCTCGCGGATCGACATCTGCGTGACCTCGCCGACATGCAGGCCGGCGATCCTGACCGCCAGCGCCTCGGGGCGCAGGCGGTGGCCGTTGCAGGTGCCGCAGGGGCGGTTGGCCTGGTAGCGCTCGAATTCCTCGCGGACCCAGGCGCTGTCGGTCTCGCGGTAGCGGCGCTCCATGTTGGGGATCACGCCCTCGAAGGCGCGGGTGACGTTGTAGACGCGCCCGCCCTCGTCATAGCGGAAGGGCAATTCCTCGCCGCCCGAACCATAGAGCAGCACCTGCTTGACATGCGCGGGCAGGTCCTTCCACGGGGCGCGGGCGTCGAATTCGTAATGCGCCGCAAGCGACTGGATCGTCTGCAGGAAATACGGCGACTTGCCCTTGCGCCACGGCGCGATGGCGCCGTCGTAGAGCTTGAGCGCGGCGTCGGGCACCACCAGGCGCTCGTCGAAGAACAGCTCCACCCCCAGCCCGTCGCAATCGGGGCAGGCGCCGGTGGGGGCGTTGAAGGAAAACAGCCGCGGTTCGATCTCGGGGATGGTGAAGCCGCTGACGGGGCAGGCGAATTTTTCCGAGAACGTGATGCGCTCGCCGTCCTCGGCTGCCTCCTCCAGCACCGCGATCCCGTCGGCGAGGTCGAGCGCGGTGCGGAAGCTGTCGGCCAGCCGTGTCTCGGACCCCGGCCGCACCACGATCCGGTCCACCACCACGTCGATGTCGTGGCGGAACTTCTTGTCCAGCGTGGGCGGATCGTCGAGCTCGTGGAACTTGCCGTCCACCTTGACGCGCTGGAAGCCCTGCTTGCGCAGCTCCAGGAACTCCTTGCGGTATTCGCCCTTGCGGTCGCGCACGATGGGCGCCAGCAGATAGGCGCGCGTGCCCTCGGGCAGCGCCAGCACGCGGTCGACCATGTCCTGCACCTGCTGGGCGCGAATCGGCTCGCCCGTGGCGGGGCTGTAGGGGGTGCCCGCACGCGCGAACAGCAGCCGCAGGTAGTCGTAGATCTCGGTCACCGTGCCGACGGTCGAGCGCGGGTTCTTGCTGGTCGTCTTCTGCTCGATGCTGATCGCCGGCGACAGGCCGGTGATCTGGTCCACATCGGGTTTCTGCATCATGTCCAGAAACTGCCGCGCATAGGCGCTGAGGCTTTCGACATAGCGCCGCTGCCCTTCGGCATAGATGGTGTCGAACGCCAGCGATGACTTGCCCGACCCCGACAGCCCGGTGATCACCACCAGCTTGTCGCGCGGGATGTCCACGTCGATCCCGGTCAGGTTGTGCTCGCGCGCGCCCCGCACCTCGATGTATTTCTGTTCGGCCATGACGTGCCCCCCGGCTGTCTGGGGGCAGACATAAACCGGCGGCGGGGTCGGGCCAACAGGAAAAGCTGAACATCGCGTGAACATTCACCGCCTGCGTGCAGCGGGCCGGCAATTGTTGGCATGGGGTCGATGCGCGGGCTGCGGGCGGGTTGCGCGTGCTGTGGATGCGCGCGATGCTCGGGCGCGGATCGACTGGAGGGCTGCCATGCGCGACATGCTGGAGAAACGGATCGCCCAGGGGCGCGGCGATGCGCCCGCCGATCTGGTGCTGCGCGGCGGGCGCGTGCTGTGCCTGGTCACCGGGCAGGAGATCATCGGCGACGTGGCCATCTGCGGCGACACCATCGTCGGCATCGGCGCGCGCTATGACGGCGCGCGCGTGCTCGACATGGACGGGCGCTGGCTGGTGCCCGGCTTCATCGACACGCATCTGCACATCGAAAGCTCGTGCATCACGCCGCATGAATTCGACCGCTGCGTGGCTCCGCGCGGGGTCACCACGGCGATCTGCGACCCGCACGAGATCGCCAATGTCGCGGGCCTTGCCGGGATCGAGTATTTCCTGGCCGCAAGCGCGCAGACGGTGATGGACATCCGCGTGAACCTGTCCTCCTGCGTTCCGTCCTCGCACATGGAAACCGCGGGCGCGGCGCTGTCGGCGGCGGATCTGGCGCCGCTGGCCGACCATCCGCGCGTGATCGGGCTGGCCGAGTTCATGAACTTCCCCGGCGTGATCCACCGCGACCCGGGCTGCATGGACAAGCTCGCCGCCTTCGCGGGGCGGCATATCGACGGGCACGCGCCGCTCTTGTCGGGGCGCGATCTGAACGCCTATGCCAGCGCCGGCATCCGCACCGAACACGAGGCGACCAGCGCTGCCGAAGCCCGCGAGAAGCTGCAGAAGGGGCTGCGCGTGCTGATCCGCGAGGGCTCGGTCAGCAAGGACCTGGACGCGCTGGCGGAACTGCTGACCCCGATCACCGCGCCCTACATGTGCCTGTGCACCGATGACCGGAACCCGCTGGACATCGCCGAGGCCGGGCATCTGGACCACATGATCCGGTCGCTGATCGCGCGCGGCTGCGACACGCTGTCGGTCTATCGCGCGGCGTCGCTCAGCGCGGCCGAGGCGTTCGGGCTGAAGGACCGCGGCCAGATCGCGCCGGGCAAGCGTGCCGATATCGTGGTGCTTGAGGACCTGACGCGGTGCCGCGCCGCGCAGGTGTTCTGCGGCGGGGTCGAGGTCACCGACGCCGCCTTCGCCGCGCGCGCCACCACGCCGCCCGTCGCGCGCGATTCGGTGCGCGCGCCGCAGGTCTCGGCCGCCGATTTCCGCCACCCCGGCGCAGGCGCGGTCCCGGTGATCGGCATCCTGCCCGGCAAGATCCTGACCGAACACCTGACCGAGGCCGTGCCCCCCACCGACGGCGACCAGCGCCCCGATCCGGCGCGCGATCTGGCGCGCGTGGCGGTGATCGAACGTCACGGCGCGAACGGCAACATCGCCACCGGATTCGTGCACGGCTTCGGGCTGACCCGCGGCGCCATCGCCGCGACGGTCGCGCATGACCACCACAACATCGTCGCCGTGGGGCAGGATTACGCCGACATGGCCACCGCCGCCAACCGCCTCAGCGCGATCGAGGGCGGGTTCGTCGTCGTCGATGGCGGCGCGGTGGTGGCCGAGCTGCCGCTGCCCGTGGCGGGGCTGATGGCGCTGGTGCCGTTCGAGGAGGTGCACGCGAGCATGGTCGCGCTCCGCGCCGCCGCGCGCGATCTGGGCGTC